>CAYRAC010000409.1:0-4512 GCA_964422045.1 uncultured Steroidobacteraceae bacterium | reverse complement strand
CATCACGGGCACCGAGTTCGGTCCAGCAAAAAAGCCATGAGCGTCTGCCCATGGGCATCACGCAGTCATTCTGCCCATATCGGGCAAGAAGTTGAAGTCCACTATCCTTGGCATCCATTTCACGGCCGCCGCGTGCGAGCTCACTACGGCGAACGACGTGCGGGTGGTCGCATCGTGCACGTCGAGGTCGAGCCCGGCGTCGTAACGGTGCTGCCGGATTGGATGCTCGACGCCAGTATCTGCAGCGGCATGACCCTCGGAACACCGCGAGTCTCCGTGGATTCTCTGCGAGATCTGCATCGATTACTCCTTGTGCGCGGATTTCGGCGAAGCTCTTGTGGCGACCCTCCCGTCGCAGTCGCTCAGGAGAACCAGGATGACCGAGCCGCCAAATTCTCGCAAGAGACGCTTCCCGCCACCCGTACGGGCCCGCCAGATCAACATTGCCTTCGAGTCGACCGAACTTCGCGGCCTGACGAGTGCCCAGCGGATGAAGGTCGTAATGCAGATGGCCCAAGTCTTGATACTGGCGGCGGGCGTCGCGCTCAAGGAGAGCGACGATGAGCGTTGAGATGCTGCCGGACGCACTCCTCAGTCGCAAGGCAATCGTCTATGTGCGTCAGTCGACGCAGACCCAGGTGCAGACGAACCTCGAGAGCCAGCGTCGGCAGTATGACCTGGTAGAGGTCGCCCGACGGCATGGATTTGCCAGTGTCGAGGTCATCGACGATGATCTGGGCCGCTCCGCCAGCGGCAGCGTGGCACGCCCTGGCTTCGACCGCCTCGTCGCGACGGTGTGCGCCGGCGAGGTCGGTGCAGTGCTCTGCCTCGATGCTTCGCGGCTCGCCCGTAACGGCCGCGATTGGCATCACCTTCTCGAGCTGTGCGGCCTAGTCGGCGCGCGGGTCATCGATGCTGACGGCATCTACGATCCGCATCGACCGAACGACCGGTTGCTGCTCGGCATGAAGGGCAGCATCAGTGAGTTCGAACTCGGTGTGATCCGCGCTCGCATGCTCGACGCCAAGCACGGCAAAGCCCTGCGCGGTGACCTGCGCATCAGCGTGCCAATCGGTTATAGCTGGCATCGCGAGATTGGACTCGGACTCGACCCGAACCTGCGAGTGCAGGAGGCGGTCCGCGTCGTGTTCGCGCGTTTCCGCCAACTTGGCAGCGCTCGGCAGGTGCTGATCTCGCTCACCGCCGAGCAGATGCATTTTCCGCGCCCCTCGGACGGCAAAACGCTCGTGAACTTTGAGTGGACTGCGATCCGATATCGCAATGTCATCTCGATATTGAAGAACCCGTTCTACGCCGGCGCCTATGCCTACGGGAAGAGCGAGAAGCGCACCGCGCTGGTCGAGGGGCGCGTTCGAACGACGTACAAGCATCGCAAGCCATTTGATCGGTGGGAGGTTATTATCAAAGACCACCACGAAGGGTATATCGAGTGGAACGAGTTCGAGCGCAACCAGAAGCTCCTGGCGGCGAATGCCTACGGCAAGGCCGGCGGAGTCAAGTCCGGGCGTGGCGGCCGCGCCTTGTTGCCGGGCCTCATCCTCTGCGGCGGCTGCGGCTGTCGATTGGTCGTCTGCTACTCGGGACACTACAGTCAGCCGGTGTATCGGTGCGTGCGCCGCACCCAGATGCTGGCTCGACCCAGCTGTATTGCGTTCGGAGCCAAGCGCGTGGATATGGCGATTGGCCGAGAGTTGCTGCGCGCCGTCGAGCCGATTGCCACTGAGGCGGCCTTGCACGCTGAGCACCGATACATGGAACAGCAAAGCGAGCAGCGACGTATTGTCGAGTTGGAGTTGCAACAGGCACGCTACGAGGCCTCCTTGGCCGAGCGGCGCTACGCCGCCTGTGATCCGGACAACCGGCTCATTGCCGCGCAGCTGGAGAAGAGCTGGGAGGCGACCTTGCAGCGTGTCCAGGACTGCGAGTCGCGATTGGCGATGCTCGACCAGCCGAACGTGGCGCCGCCCGCACCGGATTTCACCGGGCTTGCGCTGGACTTGGAAGCCGCTTGGAATGCTCCAGGCGTGACCATGCGATCCCGCCAACAGCTGGTGCGCACCCTCATTGCCGATATCATCGCCGGATATGATGCGAGTTCGCACGAGATCGTCCTCGTAATCCACTGGCGCGGTGGGCAGCACTCGGAGCTGCGCGTGCGCAAACCCAGGCCCGGCGAGCATGAGTGTCGCACCTCCGATGAAGCGGTCGCATTGATCCGCATGATGGCGACCCGATGGTCCGACGAAGACGTCGCTGCAACGCTGAACCGCATGGGGTTGCCGACCGGTCAGGGAAAAACGTGGACCGCGCACCGTGTCGGCTCCTTGCGTCGAGTACGCGGTATCCACGCGTTCAAGTCGGCCGATAAAAATGGCGAATGGCTCACGATGCGTGACGCCGCTGCAAAGCTCAGCGTCTCACATCATCAGATCCGCAGGCTCATCAAAGAGGGTATTCTTGCCGCCGAGCAGGTGGTTCCAGATGCTCCGTATCAAATCCGCGCGAGCGATCTGCAGGATGAGCGAGTCACTTCGGCATTGGCGCGCAAAGGTCGCCCGTGTCGGGTGATTCCAGAAAATCAGACTTCAATATTTTCAGATACTTAACTATGAGGTGCACAATGAGCGCTCCACTGGAATGACACGTAACGCGCGCTCGATATGGTTGGTGTCGATGGGCACGTCCGGATCGGTGAGAAAGACTTCCAATCCTGCGCGCCGCTTTCGAGCGTAGTTGAGGGCTTTGATGAACGGATTGGTGGGCGTGAAGCCCTGGCGCTCGAATTGTCGTTCGATCCAATCGAAGAACATCTCGACTTTGGGCTTGCTGTGGGTCAGTCGATATAACTGCTTGTCAGCGCCCACAAGCTGGCGTTCCCGAATCTGCTCCTCCACGGCGTAAATTGCCTTGATTTGCTCGAGTGCCTCGGTGACGCCGGTGGGTTCGGACTCGAGGGCTTCAAACAGATCTCGTCGAGCATGCGCCCAGCATTGCGCGTGGGTCAGGCCGGTCTTCTCGGCGTATCGCTGATAGGCCTCGTAGCCGTCGGTGATGAGGACTGCATCGGGGGCCGGCTGCATGCCTAATAGTTTTCGCACCTGTGCGTGTGAACGGGAGGCGATGAACGGAAAGCAAACCTCATCCGCTTCGCGTTGAGTCTCGCGGCTCACAACCGCAATCGCTACGCATTCGACACTGTTGCGCCGGTCGACCCGATATTAGGTTTGGAACTCAGCCAAGAATTTCGTGACCCCTTGGTCCGCTTCTGGAGGCTTTGGGCGCCACGGCTCGCTAGCGACCGGCCGCCTGAGCGGAAGAACACCATCAACACGCTCGATTGCATGGGTATCGCCGGCATTTCAATGGAGGCCCGCGGCGACGACGCGTGGGCGAACCGACTGAATACGGCAGACGCCACTCGGGCAGCATCCTATGCCACCTTGGAACTCGCGGAGTTTCCCAGCTGGATGTCGTCGCTTGCCAGGGCGCATCCCGACGCGGTGGTTCCCATCGTGCACGGCGAGATTAGCGCCGAGCTGTCAGATGATCGTCCAGGCTCCAATTACCAGGTTCTGCAAGACGTCGCCTATTCCGACCCAGCCATGAAAGCGCTCATGGCGCCGGCCCTGTTGGATGAGCTTAAGGCACGTTCGGCGGTACCGGAATCCAAACTTGAGTTATTGCTCGAAGTCGTGCTCACCGGCAATCTCAGCGAGAATAAACGGCAGGAACTTCTCGAGCTCGGACTTGAGCGTTTTCAAGGTGCGGAGGATCTCTCGGTCGCGGCGCTTTACGTCGGCGCAGCCTTCGGGATCGACGCAGGACTGGCGACCGCCGCACTCACCGCACGACTGGACCAGATGACGGCGCCCAATAGGAAGGAACTGGTCGAATACGTGCTCCCTAAGCTGTTTGGGGATAGGTTGCCCGTCGTTCGACGACAGGCCGTTAGACTACCCTTTGCCGTGTTGGTCAGAATGGTCAGCATTGCTTACACCGTGGTGCGTGTGAGCGAAGATCGCCGGCATGATAGCGGCCTCGCTTACTCGCCGGATCAACGCGACCGGGCGGAATGGGCGCGTAACGCAGCATTCAAGACGCTGGTCGATACGCCGGGCGATGCCACGCACCGAGCACTGCAAGAGTTCGCGGATATTTCGGACTTTCCTGTGACGCGGGAGCGGTTGGCCTCAATCGCGCTGGAACGTGCCGCCGCCGATTCAGAGCATGACGCCTGGTTTCCAGGGGATGCGTACACATTTGAGATTTCAAAGGAAGCGGTTCCCAGGACGCCGCTTGATTTACAGCGTCTAGCCCTCGATCGCATTGCCGATATTCAAGACCAATTGCTGACAGGCGACTTCGCGCAGGGCCGGACCGTAAAGGGACTTGAAAAGGAACGTGACGTTCAAGGATGGGTAGCGGATCGGGGTGACGGCCTCGCCGTACATTTCGTGCAGAAACTGTACTTTTGCCGTTGCGTCGCAGCAT
>CAYRAC010000408.1:0-4523 GCA_964422045.1 uncultured Steroidobacteraceae bacterium | reverse complement strand
GGGGCGTTCGTAGCGTTGGTGGCGATAGCGCCAAGACGCGAGGGTGCGCAGCGCCGCTTTTCCCCAATAAGGCGAACGAATGTCGGTGATGGTTGGGAATCTGCAGCCGAGCACCGTGGTGAAGTCGCGGATGCGATTGCGTATCCGCGGCGTGAGCCAAGGCACATCGGTATGGCACCAGTACGAGATCCATTGCGGCTCAGCCCAGCCGTCGGCGGTGCTCGGAAACACGATGCGGCCACCGTCGCAGTCGCGAAGCTCGGCGACGGCGCGCTCCACCTGGGGGTTCTCGCTGGCGGGCGGCGGCGGAAGCGGTGCATAGATGTAGAGCATAATTTCGGTTTTTGGGTGCACGCGCTTGATGTGGCGAATGAACTCGAAGGTGCGTTCGGTCTCGCCCTCGGGATCTTGAGGCGGCGCCAACATGAAAGACAGTTCCGGTATGACGCCGTTGCCGCGGCATTTCTCCACGGCCGCGAGCGTTTGGTCGGTACGGGTTCCCTTGCGAACGTCATGCAGTAGCCAATCGCTCGGGGATTCCGCGCCAATGTACGCCATGCGCAAGCGGCTCTTGCGAACCCACGCCCAGGAGCGATCCGAAAGATTCAGCAGCGCGTCGGATCGCGCGAAGCACCACCAGGGCAGCTGGAATTTCGCCAACACCTCGAGCAGCGGTGCCGTGTCCGTCTCACGGTCAAAAAAGTTATGGTCGTAGAATTGGACCGCATCCACGCCCAGGCGAGAGGTCAAGAATTGCAAATCGCGCTCCAGGCGCGCGGCGGCCGGCAGCGCGGTTTTGCCGCGGAACATGCCCGCGACTCCGCAAAACGTACAGCGGAAGCGGCACCCGAGGGCGGCCTGGTAGCCCGTGGTACGTCGGCCGAGATAAGTGCGGGCTAGATACTGTCGGGGATTCCCGAGCCGTTCGTAGGGGAGTTCTCGAGCGAGGCTTGCCGCCGAGAACGGCCGATTGCTGTTGTGAACTATGTGCGCTGCTGATCGCCACGACAAACCGGCAATTGGTTCAAGCGGCGATTCGGCGCCACCTAAGATTGCATCCAGAAGTTCGGCGAGCGTTGCCTCGCCCTGGCCGCGGATGGCGTAATCGACATAGGCTGAATTGAGCGCGGATTCGGCAGCGATGGTCGGAAAATGACCGCCCCAAATGATGGGAGTCGCTGGATATCGCGCGCGAATCGCCCGCGAGACGGCGATGGCGCTGAGCAGTTGCGGACCTCCCATAACGCTCAGCCCGACGGCGCCGATGTGGCCCGACGCGAGGGTGCGCAGCGTGGTAGCGATGAAGTCACGGTCCTTGTTGCCGTCGATGATGCTCGACGCATACTTTCCGTCCAATGCCGCCGATAAGGCGAGTACCGCGAGGGGAAAACGCGCGCTGCGGCGCGAGGTAATCGTCGGGTTGATCAACAAGACGCGTTTGGTCGGCGTCATGACAATCTCTGAACCGGCACCAGCCAGCGGGTCAGGAGCATCTCCACCGGCCAGCGGTAGTCGTCTCTGTCGCAGCGATAGCGAGCGAGCTTTTGCAGGAGCCGTTTACCCCGCGAGACGCGCTTCCATGCCAATTCATGGAAGAACTTGAAGCGCTCGATGCGCGCGAACTTCTCGGCGGACACCCAGGGTCCCGGGTCACCCGCCACATAGTCGAATTCAGCCCAGGCTTGCAGCGTTTCGGGCAGGCGAAAGCCGCGGGCCACGGCTTCGATGACCAGCGCGCTGCCTGGGTAGGGCTTGAAATAGTAGATCGGCGTCAAGAAATCCGGGCTCATCGAGCGTAGCCGCTTGGCGCAATCGAGGCTGGCTTGAATGTCCGCGTCGCTTTCGTCCGGGAAGCCGACGATGAATGGAAAGTGTCCGGCCACGCCGAGCTTCAGCATCTTGTCCGCCGTCACATACACCTGCTCGATCTTGATGTCTTTGCGTATGCGTTTCAGCACCTCATCGGAGCCGGATTCGACGCCCACCAGCAAGCGGCGCAAGCCCGATCGTTTGCATAGCTGCCATACCTCGTCGGGCAGGCGGATGCCTTGGTCGGCGCGCATGGTCGCCGCCCAGCTGATCTTCATCCCGGATTCGATGATCTGTTCGGCGAGTGCCCGAACGCGATCGGCCTTCGTAAAGAAAGTCTCGTCCTGGAAATTTAGGTCGTCGAAATGATAGCGATTCCACAATTCCTTGAGCCGCAGCGCCATGCGCACGGGTTCGAGACCGACCCACTTGCGCCCATAGACGAATGGATCCGAGCAAAACGCGCAGCGAAAATTGCAGCCTTGAGATGAAATGAAGTCCAGCTGCCGTTTGCCCTTGAGGTCGAAGTAACGCTCCACTGGAATGAGCCCATAGTCGTGCGCACGGAACTTTTCGACTTGCGCCAGCGGCCGCGGCGGATTCTCCTGAATGGTGCCGTCCTCGAGTCTGACCGTGCATCCTGCACAGCCGGAGAGCGAGCGGCCCGCGGCGAGCCGCTGCACGATTTCCGCAAACGTCTCCTCGCCCTGGCCGCGAACGGTGACATCGACCGAACGTTCGGTCAGACATTCGCGCGCGAACATGGAGGGATGCCAACCTCCCCATACGACGGTCAGCGATGGCCGTGCCCGCTTCGCCGCGCGTGAAACTTGCAGCGCATCGTGGATAGGCGCGCCGGTGAGCACGGTGATCCCGAGACACACGGCGTCGTCCAGATGCGAAAGCACCGAGCGTTGCGCGTCCGCGTCGAGGCGGGCATCGACGATCACGACTTCATAGAGGTCGGGTTCGAGCTCGGAGCCGATCGCGAGCAACGCCAAGGGCATGGTGAAGAACACCGCCTGCGGATTGTAGAGCACGACCTTGCGCCGCGTGCCGCTGGTGGCCGAGGTCACGCTGCCCTCCAGTTTAGCGGGGCAAGCTCGAGTCCTGCCTCGCCGACTTGCGCGTGAGAGATGAGCGCAGCCGTGTTACGGTCAAGAACCTTCGCTCGACCATCGACGCGAACCTCGGTAAGGGCTGCGCGCGGCGCCAGGCGCTCGGCATAGTCTCGATCTCCATAGCGGATCATGCCGTCGATCAATACCAGCCGCACATCCGCGCGCCGTGCCGCTCCCAGGCGTGTTCTCGCCGGCAGCACCAGGATGTCTGCGCGGGCCTGCGGCGTAAGTTCGCCGCGGTCGCGCAATCTGAGGAGCCGAGCGCTGGCGCTCGTGACGATCGCTTCGAGTGAACTCTCGCCTAGCACGCCGAGTCGAGCGACCAAGCGCAACTCTTCGAGCAAGTCGCGCGCGCCGCTCAGCCGCGAATCGGTGCCCAAGGCGACGCGGCCCCGCGCGGCGAGTTCCGACACCGCCGCAGTCTGACCGAACAAGTTGAGGTTCGACGACGGGCACCAAAGGAGACCCGCGCCCGCGTGCGCGAGGCGTTCTCGCTGTGCCCGCCCGAGCGCAACGCCGTGGACCAACAGGGTGCTGGCGCCGAGACAGCCGAGCGCTTCGAGACGTTCGAATTCATGGCCGGCGGCGGCATCGACGCCTTCGGCCGCATGCATGATGAAGGGCGCCTCGCTCGGCGTCGACCGATGCGAACGGCGCACTTTGTCCTCACCATCCACATCGAGGGAGTGGGCCCATCCGTAGTCGCGGACCACGTGGATCGGATAATGCGGGTTCGCCAAATACGGATAGAGCGGGTCATGATGTGCAACGGTCGTGACCCCGCTCAGAAGGTTCTTTACGCCGCCGATCAATAAGCGCTCGTCGCGCGCAACGGCCACGCTGGCTTTGAACTCCGGATCGGATCGACGACGCGCATCCACGTCTGCTATCCAGTCGCGCACATGACGATACGATTTGCCGAAATCGGGACGGGCGAGGCTATTGAGGTGTAGATGATCGTGCGCATTTATGAGACCCGGAAGCACGCGATCGCCTTCGAGGTCGACGATCGAGTCGCCCGGCTCGGCCGCAACACCCAAGGCGCCAATCAGCGGACCGACAATCCGTAGGCTGGTGATGTTGCCTGCGCTCAATTGCGCGTTCAGCAGGGTGATGTTCAATTTCCGGCCCTTACCACCAGCACGATCGGCAGGCCGTCCCAGCGTCGATAAAACTCCTCCGATTTGTCGAATGGCTCGCGCAACTCCACACCCACTCGCACCGTGTGGACGACATCAATCGTCAAGCCGGCCGTGGCCGCGGCTTCCTGCTGAAGCGCCAACTCGAAGCAGTGGTGCGGGACTGTGCACGTGTCATTCTTATCGTCTTTGAATGAGCGAGTGAGGCCTGCGCGAGCCGCCTCGGGATGAAAATCCGAATACAGCAGCGTGCCGCCCCGATCGAGTACACGGGCGACCTCCGCCATCCATGAGTGGACGCTGTCGGCATGACCGAGAGCGAGGCCCGATATCACGACGTCAAACGCCCGAGCCGCAAATGGCAGCTGCATCATGCTACCGCAGACCCGGGTGGCGGCCGACACCTGGCGCAGCATGGTAACACAAAAGTCCATGGCCACGATGTGCGCGGGCT
>CAYRAC010000407.1:0-4526 GCA_964422045.1 uncultured Steroidobacteraceae bacterium | reverse complement strand
TCGAGGCCGACGATCACCATCCCGAAATGCAAGAGATTCGTGATTATCGAAAACAGCGTCACCTCCTGACCGCCGTGCTGAGTTGCGGTCGAGGTAAACGCCCCGCCCACTTTGCCGTGCAACGCGCCGCGCATCCACAAGCCGCCGGCTTGATCGAGGAAACTTGCCATCTGCGAGGCGATGCGTCCGAAGCGGGTTGGGCTGCCGACGACGATGGCATCGTAGTTCGCGAGCTCATCGATGGTGGCAACCCGCGCACGCTGCTCCAGCTTGAAGTGTGCCGCCTTGGCCGCATCCGCGGGCACGGTTTCGGGCACGCGCTTGACGTCGACGCTCGCGCCGCCCGAGCGGGCACCCTCGGCAATGGCGTTCGCCATCGTCTCGACGTGACCGTAGGAGGAATAATAAAGAACCAATACCTTTGCCATCGAATTCTCGGGTTGCTGTTTGCGGCAAGGTTATGTCAGCGCGGATTCGCTGACAAGATGGGGCAATGGCATTCGCTTGACGCGCACTAGCGGATGGGCCAGTAGATTTCGGTGCGCAATTTCTCCGCAGGCGTAGAACCGGGGTCATCGACGTACCAAGAAATGGTCCCGCCGGCGGGACTGTAATCATGCGCGGCCAGGTAAGCGCGGAACTCGGCGTAGGTCTTCGCCAAGGTGTCGTACGGGCCGACGTGGGTGGTTTTCAGTGCCTTGCCCGAATAACTTTGAATCACCCGTACATTGTCGGCGGCAACGACATCGGCACGGTCGACCGGCATGCCCGCTTGGAAGGCAAACGTGGTCGCGCTCATCTCGCCGTCGATGCCGAGCGGTGCGCCGTTTTGATGCAGCTTGTTCTTGGCCATGAACTTGCCGATTTGCGCGTAGCCGTCGGCGTACGCCTTGGAAATCGACGCCGAATCGGGCGCGGCGGTCTCGCTGACGACAATCAGCGGCACGGCGCTCATTTGCACGGGCTCGGCAACGAAGTCGGCGATGTCGACGTTCGGCATGCCTTCGACCAGCGTCTTCAAATTCGCCAAGCCGCGCGCGAAGTCCTTGCCGATCATGCCATCCATCATGAGCCCAAAGTAATGGCCGACGGGGCTTGCACCCATGTCGATGTCGAGCGCCCACGTGACGCGCGTGCCGTCCGCCTGAGGATCGAGCAGCAAATTCGACTTCGCGACTCCCATTTTTCCGAAATCAAGATCGCTCGCGACCGAGCGATTGGCGGTCGAGGCGGTAATCAGTTGCGTGCCTGAACCGACCTTGTCATTGCCGGACCACACGAGTCTCGCGCCGACGCCGTCGCGCGGACCTTGCGTGGTTTGGTGCATGTTCGGATCGAGGTTTTGCCACGGCGACCATCGCGGAAACAGCTGAAATGAATTGACCGTGGCATAGACGAGGCTCGCGGGCCGCGCAATGCTGACCGAGCGCTGCACGCGAATGTTGCGCGGCAGCAGCAGCCCGACCACTGCCAATACCACCACGACCGCGAGCAGAATTACCAGTATTCGCTTGAGCATCGTCCCCTCCCGCCGTCCCTGAGCGGATTGAACCCTTCGCGAGCCGCGATTTGCAAGGCCAATATTGAACGCCGTCGCAGTTCTCCGGCTTGCTCGCGGCCGGCAACCCCGGAAACCCGTACGCTACAGCTTCGAGATGAAGAGCCGATATTGGGTAT
Source organism: uncultured Steroidobacteraceae bacterium (assembly GCA_964422045.1). Taxonomy (GTDB): domain Bacteria; phylum Pseudomonadota; class Gammaproteobacteria; order Steroidobacterales; family Steroidobacteraceae; genus Bog-1198. Next base: position 2,849 of record CAYRAC010000407.1, on the reverse strand, counting down.
TTGGGAATGTTCATTTTGACACGCCTGTTTGGCCGAGGCGACGGTCCGCTGCTGCACGGAATGTTGGCGGGATTCGTCATCATGCTCATTTCCTCGCTCGGCCTGTTCTACCTCTCGCATTCGGCGCGCGAGGCCCAACTCGACGCCGTAAGAACCGAACTCAAGCAGCTGGCTCGCGTTGCCGCGACCTTGGTCGATGGTGACCGTCACGAGCTCTTGAAGTCGCAGGCGCAGGCCGGCGGCGCGGATCATCTGGCGCTATTGGCGCCGCTGGTCAAATTTCACAAGGCGACCTCCGACATCATCTATGTCTATACCGCCATTCTCGACGAGCAGCGCATCTACTACGTCCTGGGAACGGACTACCTATATCGCGTCGACGGCGACAACGAATCGCCTGAACTCATCATGGCGCCGCACGACACCTGGGATCCGACACTGCGCCGTGCGCTCACGGAGCATGTGGTCGCAGTCAACGAGGAGCCGGTCAAGGAAGCGGTGCGCAGCTACATGAGCGCCTACGCGCCGTTCTACGACTCGCAAGGACGATTCGTCGGCGTGATCGGCGTCGATATGTGGGTGCGCGATTTCGACATGCGCGTCGCGGCAATCCGCCGCGCCGGGATCAGCGCGTTTGCCGCCGTCGCCATGCTGTCGCTGCTCGCCGGCTTGGTCGTCTTCCGGCTGAGCCGCACCGCCTCGCGCGCACGGCGCCGGGATCGCCTGGTGCAGGCGCGGCTGGCGGAGGCAAAACAACAGGCCGAGGTTCAGGCACAACGCGCCGAGGCGGCATCGAAGGCCAAGAGCGACTTTCTCGCAATGATGAGCCATGAGATACGCACCCCCATGAATGGCGTGCTCGGCTTTGTGCATCTGCTGCTCGACACCCCATTGACTGTGGAGCAACGCGAATTCGCCCAAATGGTGCAGCGCTCGGGAGATGCGCTGCTCATCATCATCAACGACGTGCTCGATTATTCGAAGATCGAGGCGGGCCGGATGAGCATCGAGCAAATCGACGTCGATCTACGTTCGGTGTGCAACGAGGTGCGCAAGATCCTGCAATCCGCGGTGAGCGCGCGCGAACTCGACATCAGCCTGTGCTATGACGCCGCGCTTCCCGGAATGATCAAGGGAGATCCGGTGCGCATTCGGCAAGTGCTGTTGAATTTGGCGGGCAACGCGGTCAAGTTCACCGAGCGCGGCGCAGTCCGTATCGAGGTCTCGCGGTGCGACGCCGCGCAGGTAAAAATCAGCGTCGTCGACAGCGGCATCGGCATCACCGAGGAGCAGATGCAGCGGATGTTCTCGCGCTTCACGCAGGCTGACTCGTCGACCACGCGGCGTTACGGCGGTACCGGGCTGGGTCTTGCCATCAGCAAGACACTGGTCGAGCTCATGGGCGGCAGTATCGGGGTGCAGAGTATTGCCGGTCAGGGCTCGACATTCTGGTTCACCTTGCCGCTCGGCGCGGCGGCGACGGCACCGCAGGCGATGGCGCCCCCGGCGATCCCGGTGTTGACGGCCGTGGTCGAGCCACCGGCCCAGGCGGACACGCCGAGCGTGATTGCCACGCCGCCCGAGGCGCCGCCGCCTGCGCCGGCGGTTGCGGCGGAGCCCAGCGCCGCGCGCCTGTTGCTGGTCGAGGATAATTTCGTCAATCAACGAGTCGCGGTGTACATGCTCAACAAACTGGGGTTTCAGGTCGAGGTGGCGAATAACGGGCGCGAGGCCCTCGCCAAGCTCAGCAAGACGAATTACGAGCTCGTTCTGATGGACTGCCAAATGCCGGAAATGGATGGATTCGAAGCGACGCGCGCGATTCGCGATCGCAGCTCCGCGGTGCTCGATCACGATGTCCCGGTGGTCGCCATGACGGCGAACGCGTTTCCGGAAGATCGTTCACGCGCGCTAGCCGCCGGCATGAACGATTTTCTCGCCAAGCCGGTCGATCGCGCGGTGCTCGCAGCCACGCTCGGCAAGTGGCTCGAACCGCCGGCCGAGACTCAGGCGCTCGCCGCCGGCTGACCCTCAAGCGGAATTGAGATTCTCGCCGACCGCCGACTGAATGTAATTCTGCAATCCCATTTTATCGATGAGCCCGAGCTGCTCTTCGATGAAGTCGATGTGTTCTTCCTCGCTTTTCTGGATGTGGACCAGCAGCTCGCGAGTGACGTAGTCCTTGACCGATTCGCAGTGCGCGATGGCGGTCTTGTACAACGGGTGCGCAGCCATTTCGCGCTTCAAGTCGCACTGCAAGATCTCCTGCACGTCCTCGCCGATGAACAGCTTGCCGAGATCTTGCAGGTTCGGCAGTCCTTCGAGGAACAGGATGCGCTTGACCAGCCGATCCGCATGCTTCATCTCGTCGATCGACTCGTCGTACTCGAACTTGCCGAGCCGCTTCATACCCCAGTTGTCGAGCATGCGGGCATGCAGAAAATACTGGTTGATGGAGGTGAGTTCGTTCTTCAGCGCTTGATTGAGGAACTCCAAAACTTTAGCGTCACCCTGCACGGCAGCCCCTTGGATTGAACAGCGCCCGAATTGCGCGCGTGAGGGCGGGGATTGTATGCCCGATGCCGGGCTCAAGGCACCGGTTGGTCAGACGGCGAGTTCGCTGCGCGGGAAGTAGGCGCGCACCGCGGCGGCGTCGCGGCGCGAGTCGAGCGCGGCCGACAAGCAGGCGCGGGCCTCGGGCACGCATTTTCCACAGCAGTTGCCGACGCCGAGCTCGCGCGTCAGGTCGCGCAGGCTCGCTGCGCCGTTCTTGACCGCGGACTTGATGTGGCGCTCGGAGACCGCATTGCAGATGCAAACAATCATGCGCTATTGTGAACGCGAATGCG
>CAYRAC010000406.1:0-4544 GCA_964422045.1 uncultured Steroidobacteraceae bacterium | reverse complement strand
GGCTGTAGACCATGTCGAGATGGCGCTTGTTGACCGGCAGATCGACGGGCTCGCAAATGGTGCCGCCCGAGTGGTGCAGTGAGGTGGCCATGTACGCGAGCTTGACGAAATTGCGGAAATCCTCGATGCGCGCATAGCGCCGGCCCTCATCGAGATTACGCACGAAAGGCGAGCCATAAGCCGGAGCGAACACCGTGTTCTTGCCGCCGATCACGACGCTGCGGGCGGGATTGCGGGCATGCTGTGTGAATTCGCGCGGTGCCGAGCGCTGCACGAGCGAGCGGCACATGCCGCGCGCGAATCGCACCCGCTCGCCTTTGACGTCGGCACCGGCGGCCTTCCAGATCTCGATCGCTTCAGGATCGTCGCGAAATTCGATGCCGATCTCCTCGAGAATGGTATCGGCGTTGTGCTCCATCAGCGCCAGACCTTCTTCGCTCAGGACTTCGTAGAACGGGATTTGGCGAGTGATGTACGGGATGGACGCACCCGCGCGGGCAGCTCGCGCCGCGCGCTTTGCATCGCGGCCGCTCGGGCGGCGCGCGTGAGTGGCTGGCGTATTCGCTTCTTGCATGGCAACTCCCCCGATTGATTTAACCCCTGAGTATGGTCACTGTGAGTGGCCGCGGGTGATCAATTTGCGTCATGGACTTGTCTTGAAGCGCCAATCTAGCGACGGCGTTCGTCGCGGCCGTCTAGGAGAGGTTCTGCGCCATGGCGGGATCGCTGATGCTGTCGGCGCCGGTCTCGAGGCGGCCGGCAAAACGGCGCTCGAAATTACCGGACCGCGCGGTGAAGTCGTACCAATAGCCGCTTGCCTTCACGGTCCAGCTGAGCGTGCCTGTGGTGCCGGGCGGCACGCTCAGCGTCCACGGGCCGTCGGTCAAATAGGCGTTGGCGGTGACCATCACTTCGCCCGCCGCGGAGCCCGCATTGTTGACCTTCATATAGACCTGCCCGGAGCAGGTTTCATAGCAGATTTGAGTTTCCGGAGTGAAATCCGCGGCCGCTTCCAGGAACGCGTTGCCCGCGAATCCGCGAAAGAAGCCGTTCGCTGAATAAACCCATAGGTTGTACTGACCTTGATCCGTGGCCGCGGTCTGCCAAACATCGGACAGCATTTTGCCGGCCTCCACCGTGTAGCGGCGCGGGATCCGCTCGAGGTGCAACTGATCATAGACATGGAACACCGCGGCTTGCTTTCCCGTGTTGCTGAAGATCAAGGTGACGCCGCCGCCCGCCTGTACGCGGGCGCTGGTGTGCAGTTCATAGGGCAGTGCGCGCGAGTAACGCGTGCCGGTTTCCTGAAACAAGGGCTGCGGGAGGGCGGGCGGAACCGGTTTGGGCAGAGTCTTTTGCTGCGCGACGATCGCGGCGTAATTACTGACGTTGGGCAGGGCGGGCAGTAGCGCATCGTTCGGCGTCGCGAAGTCGAAGTTGGAAGTCAGGTCGCCGCAAACGGCCCGATGCCACGGGCTGATGCTCGGTACCGAAATCCCAAAGCGCTGTTCCAAGAACATCCCCATCGAGGTGTGATCGAACACCTGCGAATTGACCCATCCGCCGCGGCTCCAGGGGGAGATGACGCACATCGGTACGCGCGGTCCGAGTCCCCACGGCCGCACGGTCCCGCTGATCGTGTCATTGGGATTTAGATTCGCTCGGGTGGGATCCGAGAAGTATTCGCCCGCCAAAGGTAGGGTCGAGGCGCCGGCGAGAGTGCCGTCGGCGTTGTACGACGGGACTGCGGGCGGCGGCACATGGTCGAAGAAGCCGTCGTTCTCGTCGTAAACCAAGAAAAATACCGTTTGCGCCCACACCTCGGGATTGGCCGTCACGGCGCTCAAGATCTGCGCTGTGAAGTCCGCTCCAGTCGGCGGCGAAGACACCGACGGATGTTCGCACTGCGTCGCCGTGGGCAGTATCCACGATACGGCGGGCAGAGTTCCGTTCATCACGTCATCGAGTAGATCTGCCGGTGTGAACAGAGACAGCCCATTCGCGTAGAGAGGCGAGCCCGAGTTCACGGTTGCGTCGCGGAAGCTTTGAAATGCGAGACAGCCGTTCATGCCGCCGTTGTAATTGCTGTTCGGGTTCTGATAGATGCGCCAACTGATGCCCGCCTTTTGCAGAATATCCGGCAGGGTGGCCCATTGAAACGCCGAGCCCTGGTAGGTATAGCCCGGCGTCGGCATCGTGCCGGTCACCGTGCAGCGCGTATTATCGATCTCGGCCTGCGCCGCAGTGCAGTTGACGCCGGATTGCCCGAGCGTCGGATTGAAGTTCGAACCGGAGAAGAAAGCGACGCGATTCGGATCGGTGCCGCCCGTGATCGAGCAGTGGTAGGCATCGCAGACTGTAAAGGCTTCGGCCAGCGCGAACTGGAAAGGAATGTCGGCGCGCGCATAGTGGCCCATCGAATACCCGGTCTTGAAGCGCGGCCATTCGCTCATGATGCCTTGATTCCATGCCGCCTGCGCGTCGGAAAAACTGTGCGGCGTGTCCGGCACGAGCAGGGCGCTGGTGGTGGTCGGGTCCAAATGGTAGGGCGGGATGATCGCGCTCCCCGTGGACTGAGACCAGACCGGCTGACCGCTCGGCAGCGTGATGGGAAAGCGGTCGCCGAAGCCGCGTACGCCGCTCAAGGTGCCGAAGTAGTGATCGAAGCCGCGGTTCTCCTGCATCAGAATGACGATGTGTTTGACGTCCTGGATGGTTCCGGTCTCGACCTGCGCGGCAATCGCGAGCGCGCGCCGAATCACGCTTGGCATGAGACTCACGGCACCGACCGCGCCTACGGATCGCAGGAATTTTCGCCGCTCGAGACTCTTCACGGTGCGCAGTGCAGCTCGGGCGAGCACTGTGCCGTCGTGGTCGATGTTTGGGTGGATTGACTTGCGCCAGCACCTTGACCGCCCGCGCTGCCGCCGCCGCCGCAGGCAACCAAACTCATGAGCAGCGCAGCCGCGCCGAGATGGCAAGTCAAGGTCGTTAAGGATTTGTAATCCGTGCAACGGCGGCACGCGCGAGCGGCATACATCGCCGTGCGCAAACCGAATGAATCTACCACCATTGTATTATGTCCACTCCCTGTGAATTGACCGCTGAAGCGCGGCTAAGTTCAAGCGCCGGCGGCGCCAAGCAGAGACGAGAGTGTACCTTGAGCAAACCGCGCGTCAATGAAATCAGCCAAGCCGTCGAAGGTATCCTCGAGCGTGCGCGTCTCTTGTCCAAATAATGCGCGCATGATTTGCGGGCTCTCGAATAAGCCATGCATATAAATGGCGAGCGTCTGGCCCGATTGCCAGCCGCGATTTTCAGCGAGCACGGGGCGCAGGCGTAGCGGCTGCGATTGCTGCTCGCTCGAGCGCGTTTCTCCGTGGCGAATCTCGTACGCCGGGTAATCGATTCCGTTCAGCGGCGCCCAGAATCCCTGCGCCGTCGTGAGCCTATGGGTCGCATGGCGATACAGCTTCAAGCGCCGCAACTCGGTCGCGTAGGGCAGAAGGCCGAGGCCGTGCGCTCGCCCTTCGACCGCGTGCGGGTCGCGGATTTCGCCACCCAGCATTTGCAGCCCGCCGCAGATCGCGAGCGTCGGTTTGTCGGCCGCTACGTGTGCCGCGATCGCGTGATCGAGTTCATGTTGTCGCAGCCACGCGAGATCGCCGGCGACGTTTTTCGATCCCGGCAGGATCAACAGCTCGGCGCCCGCAATGCTGCCCGCGTCTCGGACCCAGCGAAGCGACACGCCGGACGCTTGAGTCAACGGCGCGAACTCGTCCAGATTGCTGATGCATGGATAAGCGAGGATCGCAACCGCGAGTCCCGCGCCGCTCGGCCGGTGGTCGATCAGGCCGTCTTCCTCCGGCAGACCATGCTCGCGCCACATGGGCAACACCGCCAGCGTGGAAATTCCGGTGAGTGCCTGCAGCATCTGCGGTCCCGGCGCCAACAAGTGCAAATCGCCGCGAAACTTGTTGAGGACGAAGCCGCGAATCAAGGAGCGGTGGGCGGCACTCAGCAATTGGTAAGTGCCGTAAAGATGGGCGAAAGCGCCGCCTCGATCGATGTCGCTGATGAGCAGCGTGGCGGCCGCGGCCGCCTCGGCGACGCGCATATTGACGACATCGGTCGCGCTCAAGTTGATCTCCGCCGGCGAACCGGCGCCCTCGATCACGACAACGTCGTGCTCCGCCATGAGCTCATCGAGGCAGCCGCGGATCGTTGGCCAAAGCCGCTGCGCGCGCGTGTGCCACTCCGTGCTCGAGAGTTCATCGTGCCGTTGGCCGAGCAGGATGACTTGGCTGCGAGTCGCCGTCTCGGGCTTGAGCAGCACGGGGTTCATGCGCACATGCGGAATCGCCCGAGCCGCCAACGCCTGAAAGTATTGCGCGCTGCCGATTTCACCGTCCGCCACGACGCGCGCGTTGTTGCTCATGTTCTGCGCCTTGAACGGCGCAACCTTGAATCCCTGGCGTGAATACCAGCGCGCCAAGGCGGTGGCGAGAAAACTCTTGCCCGCGCCGCTGGTCGTACCGCACACC
>CAYRAC010000405.1:0-4548 GCA_964422045.1 uncultured Steroidobacteraceae bacterium | reverse complement strand
GGGGCGCTCGAGCAGCGCCAGCTGGGCGAACGCTTGTTAGCCATTTTCGGACGCTAACCTCTATGACATCGACTTCAAGGCAGGGCGCCGAGCCCATCCTCTTGGCATTCTCCGGCGGACTCGACACCTCGTTCTGCGTGCCCTGGCTCAAGGACACGTATCGGCGGCCGGTGATCACGGTGACGGTCGACACCGGCGGCATCGATGCGGCCGCGGCGCGTTCCTTGGCCGAGCGTGCGGCGAAATTGGGCGCCATCGAGCATCATCTGATCGATGCGCGCGACGCGTATTTCGAGCAAGTGCTCAAGTTCCTCATCATGGGCAACGTCCGCCGCGGGGCCGTCTATCCGCTGTGCGTGGGTGCCGAGCGCGTATTGCAGGCGCAGACGATCGCACAAATGGCGCTGTCGCTGAAAACCAGCATGGTCGCGCACGGCTGCACGGCCGCGGGCAACGACCAGGTGCGCTTCGAAGTGGCGCTGCGCACCCTGGCGCCGGATCTCGAGATCATTGCGCCGGTGCGCGACCGCGCCTTCAAGCGGCCGGAACAACTCAAATATCTCGAAGATCACCGCCTGCCGATTCCGCCTTTCGGCGCGGCGTATTCGGTCAACCGCGGACTGTGGGGCGTCACCATCGGCGGCAAGGAGACGCTGACCTCCGAAGGGTGCATTCCCGATGATGCCTGGGTGCTGTCGAAGGAGGCGTTCTGCGCGCCGCGCAGCGCCGAGCGCCACGTGATCGGTTTTCGACAAGGAGTTCCCGTGAGTTTGGACGGCAGCGCCGGCTCGGCGGTCGCGATCATCGAGAAACTAGAAGCGCTGGCGGGTCCGTTCGGCATCGGCCGCGGCATCCACCTCGGCGACACCGTGATCGGCACCAAGGGGCGGGTCGCGTTCGAAGCACCCGCCGCCGACGTGCTGCTGACTGCGCATCGGGAATTGGAGAAGCTGGTATTGACGGGAAAGCAGGCGCGCATCAAGGAGTCGGTGGCTCAGCCCTACGGCGATCTGGTGCACGAAGGGCAACATTTGGATCCCGTGTGCCGCGACATCGAGGCACTGCTCGTGTCCTCCCAAGCACGGGTTTCGGGCGAGGTCACGGTCCTGTTCCGGCCCGGGTCGGTGTTCGTCGAAGGCGTCTCCTCCCCCTATTCACTGATGGCGGCATCCAAGGGCGTGTACGGCGAGTCCGCCGGTGAATGGACACCGGCCGATGCGCTCGGCTATTCGAAAATGCTCGCCCTGACGGGAGTGTTCTACAAGCGCGCCGGCTCGCACGCGGCACGGGCGGAGCAATCATGAGCAGCATGCGCACGGTGGTGGTCGATAAAATCGCATCGGTGACGCAGGCGTGCGGCCTGTCGCACGAAATCCGCGTCGCCGCGGACATCCCCTGCGACGAAGGCGTCGTGGTGGTGGTCGAGATCCTCAACAACAAGTCCACGTACAACACCCTCGAGTTGACCAGCGGCCGCATGGCGAAGATCGCGCGCGGCGACGTAGTGGTCGGCGCGTTGGGTCACCGCAAAGCTCTGTTCGGCTACTCCGGCCATATTCCGCTGGCGCTGAAGCCGGGCGACGTGATTCAAATGTTGAATATTGGCGGCGTGCTCGGCATCTGCGATTCCGCGACGCCGGACAAGGGCAAGCCATTCGACTGCAAGGTGGTGGGCACGGCGCTCACCTTCCCGTATCTCGGCGAACGCATCGGCGTACCCGCGCGCGCGGGACACAAGGCGCTCGATTACGAGGCCGCGCTCGACGTGCGCGGCGTGCCGGTCGTGGCGCTGGCCGGCACCTGCATGGAAGCTGGGAAAACCGCTGCAGCGTCCGCCATCATCGCGCGCATGCGCCATCGCGGTTTGATTGTGGACGCATTCAAGGCGACCGGCGTGTCACTGCGCCGCGATATTCTCGCGTTCGAGGATTCCGGTGCCCGCCGCACCATGATTTTCACGGACTTAGGTGTAGTCACGACGACCGCGAAATGCGGACCGGCGCTGACCCGGACCATGCTCACCGAAATGTCGGCGGGTCAGCCGGATGTCATCGTGTTCGAGCTGGGCGACGGGCTGTTGGGGACCTACGGCGTGGAGTCGATCTTGCGCCAACCGGACATCAAAGCGGCGTTAACGGCGGTGGTGCTGTCGGCCAATGATCCGGTCGCCGCCTGGGGCGGCGTCAAATTGTTGCGCGAGCGTTTCGGCATCGAACCGGCGGTGGTCACAGGTCCCGCCACCGACAATCAAGTGGGGGTGGAGATCATCCGCGAGCAGATGAATGTCGAAGCCTTCAATGCCATCTCGAGCCCCGCGGACTTGGGAGACCACATCATCGGCCGGTTGGGATTGAGCCACGTGCGCGAATCGAAAGTCGCCGCCGAATGAGCACGGCCACCCCCGCCATCGTGCTCGGCGGCACCGGCTATGTCGCCGGCGAGCTGCTGCGCTTGATCGCCGGACATCCACAACTTGAAGTCGCCGCCATTCTGTCCGACAGCCAGCCCGGTGCCTCGGTCGCCGCGGCGTTCCCGCATCTGTGCAGTTCCTATCCGGAGCTCAAATTTGCCGATATCGACGCGATCGAGACGCTCATCAGGCGCACCTCGCAGAGCGCCCTGTTCTCGGCGGCACCGCATGGCGTGGCGGCGGCCATCATCGATCGTTTATTGAACGCGGCCGGTGCCGCCGGCACTCGCGTGCGCTGTGTCGATATCTCGGCCGACTTCCGCTACTCGAGCGCCGCAGCCTACGAGGCGGTTTACAAACACGCGCACGGCGCGCCGGCGCGAATCCGTGATTTCACCTGTGCGGTACCGGAACATCTGCAAAAGTCGCCGACGCCGCACATTGCGCACCCGGGGTGTTTTGCAACCGCAACCTTGCTCGCCACCGTACCGCTGCTGGCGCTCGGTCTCACCGATAACCGCCTGTTCGTGACCGGCATCACCGGCAGCACGGGTTCCGGTCGCAAGCCGATCGAGGGCACACACCATCCGCATCGGCACAGCGATCTGTACTCCTACGGCGCCTTGAGTCATCGACATGTTCCAGAGATCATCGCCTGCGCGAAGCTTGCCACGGGTGTCGAACCCGAACTCAATTTCGTCGCGCATTCCGGCCCGTTCGCTCGCGGCATCCACGTGACCGCGCAAGCCAGCCTCAAAAAGCCGATCGGCACCGCGCAGGCAGTCGAGGCGTTCAAGGCCTATTACAAGCATTCGCCGTTCGTTCGCGTGAGCGAGGCGGCGCCGCGCGTCAAAGATGTGGTGAGCAGCAACTATGCGAATTTGAGTACGGTGACCAATGGCGATTCCATCGCAGTCATGTCGGTCGTCGACAATCTCAATAAAGGGGCTGCCGGGGGTGCCATTCAATGGATGAATCGACTACTGGGGCTGCCTGAGTCGACCGGCCTCACTGCGGGCGCGCCCGGCTGGACATGAAGGCGATGACCGCACCCACCGTGATCAGCCACTTGGCGCAAGTGTTCGCGCAATACCCCATCGAAGTCGCGCATGGCGAGGGCGTCTGGTTGTACGCGCGCGACGGGCGCAAGGTGTTGGATTTCTACGGTGGACACGCGGTCGCCGGTTTGGGCTATGGTCATCCGCGCTGGGTGGCCGCACTCGAGCGCCAGGCGCGGCAGATGGCGTTTCAGACCAATGCGCTGCCCATGCTGATTCGCGAACACGCGGCAGCCCGCCTGACCAAATTCGCGGGCCTCGGTCTCGACACCGTGTTTTGGATCAACAGCGGCGCCGAAGCCAACGAGAATGCACTGAAGCTCGCCTTCAGGCTGAGCGGCCGCAGCAAGATCGTGGCGCTCGAGCAGGGCTGGCACGGCAGAACCGCCGCCGCGGGCGCGGTGACCTGGGGCGCGCTCGAGAAATGGTATGGATTTCCGCGCACGCCGTTCGACGTGAGTTTCGCACCGCGCGACGACCCCGCCGCCGTCGAGCGCTTCGTCGATCGGCATACCGCCGCGGTGATCGTCGAACCGGTGCAGGGTGTGGGCGGCGCGTACGGGGTGGGAACCCCCATGTTGCAGGCGCTGCGTCGGCGCTGCGATGAAACCGGCGCGTTGTTGATTTTCGACGAGGTGCAATGCGGAATGGGCCGCACCGGCGCGCCCTTTGCCGCGAATTTTTACGGCGTGGTACCGGACATGATCACCTCAGCCAAGGCGTTGGGAAATGGCTTTCCGGTATCGGCGTTGTTGTTGTCGCAGGCGGTCGCGAGCCAAATCAAGTACGACGACATGGGCACGACCTTCGGCGGCGGCCCGATGGCCTGCGCGGCCGCCGAGGCCGTGATCGACACCCTCGAATCGGAATCGTTGCTCGCCAACGTGCGCCAAGTCTCGGCCTACATCCGCAGCAGCTGCATGGTCGGTCCCATCACGGGCGTGCAGGGCGCGGGTTTTCTGCTGGGTCTCAAGACTTCGCGGCCCGCCAAGCAAGTGCATGCGGAGTTGCTCGCCAAAAACATACTTACCGGCACCAGCGCCGATCCGCACATTCTGCGATTGCTGCCTGCATACATAT
>CAYRAC010000404.1:2809-4550 GCA_964422045.1 uncultured Steroidobacteraceae bacterium | reverse complement strand
GCCATCGGCATGGTCAGTGCGGTCCTGCAAGGAATAGATCATTGAACAAATATTTCGGCACCGATGGCGTGCGCGGCCGGGTCGGCCACACGCCGATGACCGTGGACTTTGCGTTGCGATTGGCCAGCGCTGCCGCGCGAGTGCTCGCGCCCGGCGGTGGCCGGGTCCTCATCGGCAAGGACACGCGCGTCTCGGGCTACATGTTCGAATCGGCATTGGAAGCGGGCTTCGTCGCCGCGGGTGTGGATGTCATGCTGATCGGGCCGTTGCCGACACCGGGCATTGCCTACATGACGCAGCGCCTGGATTGCAGCTTCGGCGTCGTGATCAGCGCATCGCACAACGCCTATCAGGACAATGGCATCAAATTCTTCGATGCCACGGGGAGCAAGCTATCGGACGAGGCCGAGAAGGAGATCGAGTGCCTGCTCGACCTGCCCGTCGTCACGCAGGAGTCCGAACGTCTGGGCAAGGCGATTCGCATCGACAGCAGCCGCACGCAGTATCAGCAGTTTTGCGCCTCGACCATTCCGGCCGGCACGAGTCTGCGCGGCTTGAAAGTAGTCATCGATTGCGCCAATGGCGCGGGCTACAAGGTGGCGCCGCGGGTGTTGGCGGATTTGGGCGCCGAAATCGTGCCGATTGGCTGCTCGCCGAACGGCCGCAACATCAACGATGGCTGCGGCTCCACCTCGCCCGAGCTGCTGCAGCTCACGGTGCCCGGGGTGCGGGCGCAGGTTGGCATGGCGCTCGACGGCGACGGCGACCGGGTGATGATGGTGGACGAGCTCGGGCGTTGCGTCGACGGTGATCAGTTGCTGTATATCCTCGCCAAGGCGGAGCGCGAGCGGGGCACGCTCAAAGGACCGGTGGTCGGAACGGTGATGAGCAATTTGGGGTTGGAGCATGCGCTCGCGGGCATCGGCATCGAGTTTCGGCGCGCTCAGGTCGGTGACCGTCACGTACTGGCCATGCTCAATGAGGTCGGGGGGAATTTGGGCGGTGAAACCTCGGGGCATATCCTGTGTCTGGACAAGACCACGACCGGCGATGGCCTGATCAGCGCCCTGCAAGTGTTCAGCGTCATGCAGCAAAGCGGCGCGGGACTCGCCGAACTAGCCGCCGGAATGCGCAAATATCCGCAGGTGCTCCTCAACGTGACCGTTGCCAAGCGCTTCGATCCATTGCAGGAACCGGCGGTAATCAAGGTGGCCGCGGGGGTGGAACGCCGCTTTGGCGGGCGGGGCCGCATCGTACTGCGCGCCTCCGGCACCGAGCCGGTCATCCGCGTGATGGTGGAGGGCGACGATGCGGCTCTGGTCAAGCAGGGCGCGCGCGAGATTGCGAGCGTGGTCGAGGCCGCCGCCCTATCCGCAAAAGACCCTGTCGTTTAGGGGCTTGCAGTTAACCGGCCACGCGGCTAATCTTCGCCGCCTTTCCCGCAGGGCGAATGCCCGAAGGTAGCCTATGCGTCGTCGGATGGTCGCGGGTAATTGGAAGATGCACGGTTCTCGGGCCGCCAATCAAGCCTTGCTCGCAGAATTGGAGATGAATCTCAAGCCGGAATGGCCGATCGACATCGTGGTCTTTCCGCCGTACGTCTATATAAGTGATGCGGTGCGCATGTTGGAAGAGGGCCGCATCGCCGTCGGCGCGCAAGATCTGTGTGCGGAGTCGGCCGGCGCCTTTACCGGTCAAGTGTGCGCGGCCATGCTCAAGGATGTGGGCTGCAGCTACGTGA
>CAYRAC010000404.1:0-2799 GCA_964422045.1 uncultured Steroidobacteraceae bacterium | reverse complement strand
CGTGATCGTCGGACACTCGGAGCGGCGGCGCTGGTATCACGAAGATGATGCCCTGGTGGCGCGCAAGTTTGCGGCGGCGCTGAACGCCGGCCTCGCGCCGATTCTGTGCGTGGGCGAGACCTTGGAGGAGCGCGAAGCGCAGCAGACCGAGTCGGTCATTGCCCGGCAACTCGACGCCGTGATCGGGACACACGGGGCGGGCGGCTTTGCGCGGGCCATTCTCGCCTACGAGCCGGTATGGGCCATCGGAACGGGCCGCACCGCCTCACCGCAGCAGGCACAGGCGGTGCACGCCTTCCTGCGCAGTCGGATTGAGGTACAAGATGCTAAGATGGCGCGCCATTTGCGAATCCTCTAGGGCGGCAGTGTGAAGGCCGGCAATGCCGCGGAGCTGTTCTCGATGCCCGACGTGGATGGCGGCTTGATAGGGGGCGCCTCCTTAAGCGCCGATGAGTTTCAGAAGATATGCGCGGCTGCGGCCGTTCGCCATTGAGAGATTTTCTATGTTGCGTGGATTCATCTTGGGTGTGCATGTACTGCTTGCGCTGATGATTATCGGGCTCGTGCTCCTGCAGCGGGGCAAGGGAGCGGAGGCCGGAGCGGGTTTCGGTTCCGGCGCGTCGGGTACGGTGTTCGGAGCGCGCGGCACCAGCACGTTATTTTCGAAGCTGACGGCGGTGTTCGCGGCGATGTTCTTTGCGACCAGTTTGACGCTGGCGTATCTGGGGGCACGTCCGACCGCTGAGCCGACCAGTGTCTTGGAGCGCGCCGCGCAGCAGGCGGCGACGGCCACGCCGCCGGCTCCTGCGACTCCGGCAAAAAAGTGATCAAAGCCGACGTGGCGAAATTGGTAGACGCGCTAGTTTGAGGGGCTAGTGGGGCAACCTGTGCCGGTTCGAGTCCGGCCGTCGGCACCATCACTTGGCATGTTGTGTTGCAAAGCTTTACGCAACGCAGCACGCTCTTGCCTGATACAATTATTGTCAATTGACGTGCTCGGACGCTGATGATGCTGCGACAGTACCTACCGATCTTGATTTTTATGGGTTTAGCCAGCGTCCTGGGCCTCGCACTATTCACCATCGGCTGGATCCTGGGCCCGCGTCGCCCGGACGCGGAGAAACTGTCACCTTACGAGTGCGGCTTCGAGGCATTCGAGGATTCGCGGATGCGCTTCGACGTCCGCTACTACCTGGTCGCCATCATTTTCATCGTGTTCGATCTGGAGATCGCGTTCTTCTTCCCGTGGGCCGTGTCGCTGCGGCTCACCGGGGTTTTCGGTCTCCTGGCGATGCTCATTTTCGCGCTCGTCCTCGTCGTCGCGCTGGTTTACGACTACAAGAAAGGGGCGCTTGAATGGGATTAGAGGCGGCCCAGGCCGACACGGGCACGGTGCGCGGCTTCGAAGTCACCACGGTCGACAAGCTGATCAATTGGGCTCGCACCGGATCGCTGTGGCCGATGACCTTTGGCCTCGCCTGTTGCGCCGTCGAAATGATGCATGCCGGCGCGGCGCGCTACGACCTCGACCGCTTCGGGGTGGTGTTTCGGCCGAGCCCTCGCCAGTCCGACGTGATGATCGTGGCCGGAACTTTGGTCAACAAGATGGCGCCGGCGCTGCGCAAGGTGTACGACCAAATGGCCGAGCCGCGCTGGGTCATTTCGATGGGCTCGTGTGCCAATGGCGGCGGCTACTATCATTACTCGTACGCCGTGGTGCGCGGTTGCGATCGCATCGTGCCGGTGGATGTCTACGTTCCCGGCTGCCCGCCCACCGCCGAGGCGCTGCTGTACGGCATCATTCAGTTGCAGAACAAGATCAAGCGTAACAAGGCGATCATGCGATGAGCGTGGATGCGAGCGACGCGGTGGTGGTGGTAGCGCCGACCCGCCTCGAGAGCCTTGCGGGCGCCGTGTCGCAAGCGCTTGCCGGTCAATTACTGCCGGCCGCGAATGCGCTCGGAGAATTGACTTATGAGGTTGGCGCGCCGGATCTGAAGACGGCGGCCGTGACGCTGCGCGATACGCCGGGACTTCAATTCGAGATGTGCATGGACGTGTGCGGCGTCGACTATCTCGAGCATGGCCGCGCCGAATGGAAGACGCAGGATGCCACCTCCTCGGGATTCAGCCGCGGCGTCGCGCGCGGCCAAATGGACGCGCCGATCGCTCCCGGCCGCCGCTTCGCCGTGGTGTATCACTTGCTGTCCGTGTCGCTCAATCAGCGGCTGCGCCTGCGGGTGTTTTGTGCCGATGATGCCGAGCCGATGGTCGACTCGCTCGTGCAGGTGTGGGCCGGCGTCGATTGGTTCGAGCGCGAGACCTTCGATATGTTCGGCATTCTGTTCAAGGGTCATCCGGATTTGCGCCGATTGTTGACCGATTATGGTTTCATCGGGCATCCGTTTCGCAAGGACTTCCCGCTCTCGGGCAACGTCGAAGTGCGCTATGACCCGGAGAAGGGACGCGTCGTCTATCAGCCCGTGAGCATCGAGCCGCGCGTGCTGGTGCCGAAAGTGATCCGCCACGACAATCGCTACGATCCCGCATTGACCAACGCCCCGGTGGCCTCAGGCGGCAAACCCAATGCCTGAGATTCGCAACTACACCATGAACTTCGGACCGCAGCACCCGGCGGCGCACGGTGTGCTGCGCCTGGTGCTCGAGATGGACGGCGAGGTCATTCAGAAGGCCGATCCGCATATCGGACTATTGCATCGCGGTACCGAGAAGCTCGCCGAGAGCAAGCCCTTCAATCAGTCGATCGGCTACATGGACCGGCTCGACTACGTGTCGATG
>CAYRAC010000403.1:0-4552 GCA_964422045.1 uncultured Steroidobacteraceae bacterium | reverse complement strand
ACGCTCCAGAGATACGCAGCGGCGATGGACAGCGCCACCGGCAGATCCATGACCAAAGTACGCCTGCGCAGACCGCGCCATGCGGCAATGAAGAACGGTTGCGCCGCGTACAGCACCACGGGAGTGGCTACCAGCAGGCTGACGAATCGCAGCAGCTGTTCTAAATCCGGGGCGATTCCCTGCAACGCGCCGGCGTATAAAGACACGGCATAGGTCATGACTTGCATCATCCCGAAACCCGCCACGGCGAGGCGCTTGAGTGCAGTGCGTCGCTCGGTCTGCCAAGGAGGCGCACCGGCAGTGAAACTCAAGGGCCGCGGCTCGTAACCCAGCACATAAATGCTCTGCAGCACCCGACTTAGAGACACCTGCGTCGGGTCGAATCGAATCTCCGCGCGGGCGCTGCCGGCATTCACCTGGATGTCGCGGATGCCCTCGAGCTGCCGCAGGCTATTATCGAGCAGCCAGGCGCAGGCGGCGCAGTGCATGCCGTCGATCTGCAGGCTCAGTTCGCGATCGCCGTCCTCGCGGACGTGGGTGTAGCTGCGCAATGCGCGGTCTCGATCGTAGATCGACCAGCTACGTTGCTCATAGCGGGGCGCTTGATCGGATGCAGTACGAAACGAGTAGTAGCGCTCCAGCCCCTGTGCAAAAATCAGACCGGTCGCCGCCGCGCAGCCGCCACAGCAAAATGAACGCTCCACGCCATCGACGCCGATCGCACGCACGCCGATCGCAGCGCTGCTGCCGCAATGAAAACAGGTTTCGAGCGCAGGCACGCCGCGGCCTAGTCGGATGAATCGCTGTGCTCGAGCACCACATCGGTGGTGTGCACGGCGAGATAGGCGCTGAGGCAGCTGCCGATCACGGCGCTCGATAGCAGACTGATGATGATCCAGGGCCAGACTTGGCGATACCAGGCGGTGGTGTTGCTTGTCATTATTGCGGTCCAATGAAGCGGGTTTTCTCGGTACGGACAATGCTCGGGGCATCCTGCGCGGTGATTCGAAGTGTAATCGGATGCACGCCCTGCGCACTCGCCGCGGGGGCTTGCAACCGGACCGGCACATTGGCCACGCTGCCCGGCGGCACATCGATCAGACCCGCGGGAGTCACCAGTTCGAGCTGCGCGATGCCCGCTGCCTGCAGGCGGTAATGGTGGGCCTTCTCGTCTTCGTTGATCACCTTGATACTATAGGCGTTCTCCACCCAATCGCCGCGTACCTCCCGATACAAGGCGTTACGGTCCCGAATCACGTCGAGAATCAGGGGGGTGCGAGTCAATAACGAGTAGGCAATGATGCCGGTCGCGAAGCTGAGCAGCGCGCCGTAGACGAACAGCCGCGGGCGCGCCACGCGGGTCCGATTGCCTGACATGGCATGCTCCGTGGTGTAACGGATCAGGCCGCGCGCAGAGCCGACCTTGTCCATGACGTCATCGCAGGCGTCGATGCAGGCTGCGCAAGCGATGCACTCGTACTGCAAGCCCTTGCGGATATCGATGCCGGTGGGACAGACCTGCACGCAGAGCGTGCAATCGATGCAGTCGCCTTGGTTTTTCGCCGGCGGCGCTCCGCGGCGGCGTGCGCCGCGCGGCTCGCCGCGCAGTTCATCGTAGGAAATGACCAGCGTATCCTTGTCGAACATGGCGCTTTGGAAACGCGCGTAGGGACACATGTACTTGCACACCTGCTCGCGCAGGTACCCGGCATTACCGTAAGTTGCGAGTGAGTACAACAAAATCCAGAACACCGCCCAGGGACCGAGCGATAGTTGCACGACGCCGGCGCCGATCGAGCGTATCGGCATGAAGTAACCGACGAACGTGAAGCCGGTATAAAAAGCGAGCGACAGCCACAGGAGCTGCTTGCTGCTCTTGCGCAGCACCTTCTCCAGGTTCCACGCACGCTGATCAAGTTTCTGGCGCTGCGAGCGGGTGCCCTCGGTCCAGTGTTCAATCCACAGGAACACTTCGGTCCAAACCGTTTGCGGGCATGCGTAGCCGCAGAATACGCGGCCCGCCAGGGCCGTGACAAAAAACAGCGACAGCGCGGCTATGATCAGCAGCAGCGCGAGATACACGAAATCCTGCGGCCACAGCGTCAAGCCGAACACGTGAAATTTGCGCGCCGGCAGATCGAACAGCAGCAACTGCTGCCCGTTCCAGCTGATCCAGGCAACGCCATAGAACAACCCCAACAACACAACCACCGTCCAGCGGCGCTTGGTCGCGAATCGTCCACGCACCTCACGCGGATAAATCTTCTGCGCAGCCTCGTAGAAGCTTGGCGCGGAGGATTGCGGCGCAACCGTTGTGAGCTTCGCGTTCATCAGTCTGAGTCGCGCTCGGTATCCGGGTGGCCGTCGTGCCACTCGGCGCTGCGGACCATGTACACGCTGAGCCCCGCCGCGCTCGCCGCGAGCATCCAGAAGAAGAAAAATCCCAGGGCGTAGCCCGCTTCGCGACTCAGATTGTCGAAAATTCGCGGGCCCGCATCGCGCAGCAACTGCGGATCGACCGCTGCGAAGAACAGTATGCTCGCCACGCAGGCGGCGAGAAATGACGACCACGACACCAGCCCGACGTCCATCAAGAACCGTTGAACGCTGCTGTGTCCTTCAGGGCTTGGGGTCGCCATGGAGTCTCACGGCGCGTGCGACAAGCTGTAGACATAGGCCGCCAGCAGCTTGATCTTGTCCTCGCCCAACCACGCATGAGAGGGCATTTGGCCGTGACGTCCGTCCTTGATCGATTTACGCACCGCGGCGTCGGTGCCGCCGTAGAGCCAAATATCATCGGTCAGATTCGGCGCGCCGATTGCTTGATTGCCCTTGCCGTCGGCGCCGTGACAGGCGGCGCAGAGAAGGAAACGATTCTTCCCGGCGGCCACGAGCTGCGGCGGCTCATTGCGCCCGCTCAAGCTGAGCACATAGTCCGCCACTTCATCGACGCCCTGATCGCCCAACGCGGGACCGAGCGCCGGCATGACGCCTTCGCGACCATGGGTAATGGTCTCGACGATTTGTGCGGGCGCTCCGCCGTGCAGCCAGTCGTTATCGGTCAGATTGGGAAATCCAGGCGCGCCGCGCGCATCCGATCCATGGCAGGCGATGCAGTTATTGGCAAACAGGCTGCGGCCGAGCACGAGCGCCTTGGGATCCTTGGCGAGGTCCTCGATGTCGCGGCCGGCGAAGGCTGCGTACATGGGTGCGTATTGCTTCTTGGCCGCGACCATTTCTTGATCGTACTGGGAGGCCTTGCTCCATCCAAGCACGTTGCCGAAGGTACCGAGCGCGGGATACAGCAGGAAGTAGACGAAGCAGAAGATGATCGAGAGGAAGAACAGAATCAGCCACCAGCGCGGCATGGGATTGTTGCGCTCTTGCAGATCGCCGTCCCATACATGGTCGATGACCTCGCCCTTGGAGACCTCGTCGGGTCGGCTGCGCGACGTCCACCAGATCAGCCAAGCGCAGCCGAGTACGTTCAGGCTGGCGACGATGGCAATCACAACGCTGAGCGTATGCGACATCAGCGTAACTCCTCTTTTTTCGCGGGCGCGGGATCAGCCGCAACCCGATCGGTTTCGTCGAACACCAGATTTGCCGCTTCGGCGAATTGCTTGCGTCGCTTCGGGCTCCACGCCCAGACGATCAAGGCGATGAATAGCGCGAACAACGACACCGTGATCGCCGCGCGCAGACTCATGAGTATGATTGCGTTCACCGGCGTGCCCTCACGAACCGCGCGGGCGTGCGAGCCCCAAGGATTGTAGATACGAGATGACCGCGTCCAATTCAGTCCGGTCTGCGACCGCCGCCGCAGCGCCCGCGATGTCCGCGTCGGTATAAGGCGTTCCCAAGTAGCGCAGGACCCGCAATTTTCTCTCGGTCATCGTGGCATCGATTTTGTTCAGCGCCAGCCAGGGGTACCCCGGCATATTCGACTCCGGCACGACGTCCCTGGGGTTGTGCAGATGCACCCGGTGCCAATCATCGCTGTAGCGTCCGCCGACACGCGCTAGATCCGGGCCCGTGCGCTTGGATCCAAACTCGAATGGATGATCGTATTGGGATTCCGCTGCCACGGAGTACGGCCCGTAGCGTTCGGTCTCGCTGCGGAAGGGTCGAATCTGCTGCGAGTGGCACAGATAGCAGCCCTCGCGCACGTAGATATCGAACCCTTCCTGCTGCAAGGCGGTGCGCGGCACGATATGCGTGATCCCCTGCTTCTTCGCCGCGCTCAGCATCAGGGGCACGATCTCGATGAGTCCGCCGACACTGATGACCAGGATTATCAGCACCGTCAGCAGGCCGACATTCTTTTCAATTCTCTCGTGGCTCATATCAGACTCCCGCCGCCGCAGGGGCTACCGCTATGGCCAAAGGTTTCTCGTTGCGAACAGTCATCCAGACGTTGTAGGCCATGATCAGCATTCCCAGGAAAAACAAAAGACCGCCGCCCAAGCGCACCAGATAAAACGGGTAGGTCGCCTTGACGCTCTCGACGAAACTGTAGGTCAGCGTGCCGTCGTCATTCATGGAACGCCAC
>CAYRAC010000402.1:0-4556 GCA_964422045.1 uncultured Steroidobacteraceae bacterium | reverse complement strand
CACGGACTCAAGTGCTGGATCGCGCCGCGCGATGTGGTTCCGGGCGAGTCTTATGCCGGAGCGATCGTTCGCGCGATTGATGCCACCAAGCTCATCGTGCTCGTCCTGTCGGAGAACGCCGTCACCTCTCAACACGTACTCAGAGAAGTGGAACGGGCGAGTTCGAAACGGCACCCCGTAGTTGCGTTCCGGATCGACCTCGCGCCGATGCCGGCGGATCTTGAGTACTTTCTCAACACCTCGCAGTGGCTCGATGCGAGCGCCTCAGCCGTCGACAGCGCATTGCCCAAACTCGTCGATGCCGTGCGGCGCGCAGTTGCCTCCCAACCAGTCGCCACACCGGCGCATGCCAGCGACACCGCAACGCGAGTAGCGGACCATTCTCAGGCCCGTCCCATTGGCACAAAGGCGCGGCCGCAATTGCGCCGCCCGATCGTCGCAGCAATCATCGTGACATCCGCTGTCGCGCTTTCGTACTTCGTCGTCAACAAGTTCTGGCTGTCGAAACGCGTCTCGGTGGAGCGCCCGGCTGCCACCGTGGCAATCGTCGCGCCCACGAGCCCCGCTTCCGACGCAGCGATCTCGGAGAAGTCGGTCGCTGTGCTGCCATTCGTGGACATGAGCGAGAAGAAGGACCAGGAGTACTTCTCCGACGGGCTGTCGGAGGAGCTGATAGACATGCTGACAAGGATTCCTGGCCTGCGCGTGCCGGCGCGGACCTCCTCGTTTTACTTCAAGGGCAAGTCGGAGGATATCCCTACGATTGCCCGACGGTTGAGGGTTGCGCACGTGCTCGAGGGGAGCGTGCGCGAATCGGGCATGACCCTGCGCATCACTGCCCAGCTCATTCGGGCCGACAACGGCTATCACCTCTGGTCGCAGACCTACGACCGCAAGCTCGACGATATCTTCAAGGTCCAGGACGACATCGCAGGAGCTGTCGTCAGCGCGCTCAAAGTGTCGCTCGTGGACAGCAGCACTTTGAAAGTCACGACCCCCAAAAACACGGAAGCCTACACGCTTTACCTGCAGGGCCGCGCGATCAACCGCAACGCAAGCAACAAGACGCAATTCGACAGCGCCGCCGAGTATATGCGACGGGCGCTTAAGGCGGACCCCACATTCGCCGAGGCCTGGGCGTGGCTGGCGAACGTGCTTACGAACGAGGTCTTGTTGAACTTCGTCCGCGGCGATGCCGTGGCGGCTGAGGTGCGCGGCGCGGTTGAGCATGCGCTTGCGCTCGACCCGAATTCCTCAATTGCGCACCTTGCAAAGGGTGGGATTTACTGGATCCTTGACTGGGACTGGGAGGCTGCCTTACCGGAGTTTCAGAAGGCTTATGACCTTGACCCAACTGACGCCAACGTCAATAACCAACTTGCGGTCGCACTAGATACGCTTCGCAGTGAGTCCGATACCGTGCTTGCGCTCTATCGGAAGGCAGTTGAGTTGGATCCAATCAATACAGAATATTCTGCCAACATTGGCGGCTACTATGTTTCCAGGGGGAAACACCCGGAAGCCGAGACCGTTTTACGAAAGGCTATCGACCTATTCCCGACGGGGGAGAATTTGCATAGCTTCTTGGGCCTAGTGTTGCTGCTACGCGGCGAGGCGACCGCGGCACTGGCGGAGTTTCAGCGCGACCCGGACGAGAGCAACCAACGCGAGGGCGCGGCGCTGGCGTATTTTGCGCTCGGCCGCAGAGCCGAAGCCAATACGGCATTGTCGGAAATGAAACGCCTGGATGCGACGAACCACGCATCGAACATCGCTGAGGCCTTCGCCTATCGCGGAGAGATCGATCAAGCCTTCGCCTGGCTCGAGCACGCGTATCAGGAACGCGACCTCAACGTTACACAAATAAACCGCGACCCGCTGATGAAGAGCTTGCACCGCGACCCACGCTGGAAGGCATTTCTGCACAAAATGAAGCTGCCGGAATAGCTGTACCGCGTAGATATCGCTGCGCTGCAGTACTGAAGACCGCCGCGCGTAATGCGAAACGTTGCATGCTGAATTCTCCGTGTAAGCGGGAGTGTGTCATGCCGGCCTGACAAGTTCCTATCTGGGTTGGCGGCACACGTTGCGAGGTGCCGAGCGCGCAAGTTGTTCCACGACCGGACACCGAATACTATGTGACCTTCTCGGGCTTGAATAGCACGCGTGCTTGACTCGGTCGGCTGGCAGTTCCAGTTTGCGGGAGCTAACAATGTTGAGAAAAGTCTTACCATTCTTGAGCGTATTCGCTTTGCCCTTCAGTGCACACGCATCCAACCAGGTTTATCTGTTCCAAGGCGCGCAGCAATCCGTTTCAGAGACTCTGACGAATCCCTATAGCCTTGACACGATTTCCGTCAACGGAACCTATAATGTGAATGTCGGCACCTACACCGGCACTGGGAGCCTTAACACTCTCTTGATGACCAACAATACGGACTTGCTCACGCTCGATTTGGGTGGAGTACAGGCCCTATCTAACATCCAGCAGCTGGTCACGGGGGATGGAGACGATATTGTCGATCTGGCCAGTGCAAACTTTTCCTTGGGTAATGTCATCGTTTTTGGCGGCAGCGGCAATCAAACCATCTGGTTGAGCGCTGGCAACGACACCATTAATCTCGGCCAAGGGAATGACATCGTCAACGCGGGCCCCGGAAACGACTACATTAGTGTCGGCAGTCCTGCCGGTTATCACGACATCATTGACGGCGGTTCGGGCGTGAATACAGCGGCCTTTGGTGGGAATTTTTCGTCCTACTCAATCACCAGAACCGGGCCTGCCAGCTTCGCAATTGTGGCCGGGGGTTCTCTTTATGACGTATCGAACGTCCAATTTGCCCAATTCTCTGACCAGACGGTCGATCTCTCAACAGTTGCGCCGGTACCGGCGCCGGCTTCGCTCTGGCTTATGGCGTCCGGGCTCGCCTGGCTGTGGATGTTTGGACGCGCGAAATATAGTGGAGGCCTTGTGTGGCATTTCTGTCCCTCTCCGCCGTACGGGCCTGGAAGAAGGCCCGGCGCGTGTATCCCGAAGCCACGCTGCGAGCCTGGCGCTTCGACTGGGCGGCGTTTCTAGGCTTCTGCAAGCCCCGAGATCTGCTGCCGTTGCCAGCGTCAGCCTCGACCGTCGCCGCATTCATCGAAAACTGCAGCGAAGCCGGCAAGAAACCCGCCACCGTCCGACGGTATCTCGCGACCATCGCCTGCGCGCACCGGGCTGCCAAGCTCATCAACCCGAACGACGACGAAGACGTCAAGCTGGCCCTCAAGGGTCTCTACAATAAGAGCCCGAAACGTCAACGGCAAGCCAAAGCGCTGGGGTGGCATGACATCAAGCGGTTCCTCATCACCGCCGGCGACAATATCCGCGCCGGTCGCGAGCGGGCGCTCCTCGCGGTGGCCTACGACACGATGGCGCGGCGAAGCGAGCTCGTGGCGATGGACGTCGAAGATTTTAGTTGGATGGATGATGGGTCTGGGCGGGTGTTGATTCGTCGCTCAAAGACGGATCAGGCGGGGGAGGGGAGCCTCGCGTATTTGTCGCCGGATACGGTGGTGTACCTGAAGAACTGGTTGAAGGTGTCGGGAATAAATTCCGGGGCGGTGTTTCGGCGGTTGATCGGACGCGGGAGGATTGGACCGCGGCTCCAGGTCGATGCGATTGCGCAGACGTTCAAGCGGGTCGCGGAATTTGTGGGGATGAGCGAAGAAGAAATGCAGCAGGTCAGTGGCCACTCGATAAGGGTCGGCGCGACGCAGGATATGCTGGCGCTCAATATTGATCTCGCGTCCGTGATGCAGGCGGGGCGGTGGAAGACGACGGTGATGCCGATGCGATATGGAGAGGCTGTCCAAGCTGGGCGAGGCGGAATGGCAAGAACGGCGAAGGCACAGGGGCGGGGATAGGCATCACCGGCTTGAAAAAAGTGTTTTTGGCTGCCCGGGACGGATGCGTGTTAGGGCAACTGGGCTGCTAATCGCTTAATTCGCGGTGTTTTGAGCAGGACTGTTTTCTGTACTGGGTTCGTGTACCCGACCGGTGTCGCGTTTGCCGCCTGGCGATCCTGGGATACTTATTCAGTTACAGTGAAGGGGTCCCAGGTCAGTCGCTCGCTACAATTTTTGCGAACGTGCTATCCCAAGAGTTGCTTGAGAAAATTGCCAAGTCCGGCAATTCCTTCTCATTTCAATCGTCATACTCCTCGGAAAATGAGTTATCAAAGTCCATCGAGCAACTACTGTAAACTTGGACGGCGTAAGCAACGCGAGGTCGATGGTCGAATCGAATTACCTCAGGGGAGCGTCGACGATGAGAGAGGTGGTTCCGGTTTTTCGGACGGGGGTGTAAGTGGATATCTGTCCGGGCAATATAGCAACCGGAGGGCAGATATCTATGAGGAAGCCAAGACGTAATCACTCAGCGACGTTCAAGGCGCGGGTGGCATTGGAAGCGATTCGAGGCGAGAAGACCGTGGCCGAGATCGCAGCACACCACGAAGTGCATGCGACCCAGGTGACGGCCTGGAAGACGGAGCTGCTGGAGAACGCGGCGG
>CAYRAC010000401.1:1519-4557 GCA_964422045.1 uncultured Steroidobacteraceae bacterium | reverse complement strand
GCGCACAATGACGGCGGAACTCGGCGACCTCACGGCGTTTGTCGCTGTCGCACGCGCTGGCGGCTTTCGCGACGCGGCGCGGACCCGCGGCAGCAGTGCATCGAGCTTGAGCGAAGCCGTGCGCCGCCTCGAAACCCAGCTCGGTGTGCGGCTGCTCAATCGCACCACGCGCAGCGTCGCGCCGACCGAAGCGGGTGCGCGCCTGCTCGATCGGCTGGGTCCCGCGCTGGCGGAGGTCGAGTCGGCGTTGGATGTGGTCAATGGCTTTCGGGATCGGCCGGCCGGCACGCTGCGGCTGAATGTGCCGGTGAGCGCGGCGCGCCTCGTATTGCCGCGCATCGTGCCGCCGTTCCTCGCTGCATATCCTGAGATCAAACTCGACGTGATCGCGGACGATAGCTTCGTCGACGTGCTCGCGGCGGGCTGCGATGCGGGGATCCGCTACGACGAGCGGCTCGAACAGGACATGATCGCCATCCCCATTGGGCCGCGCGAGCAGCGCTTCGCGACCGCTGCCTCTCCCGCCTATCTCGACCGGCACGGCCGCCCGGATCATCCGCGCAAGCTCCTCGAGCACGCGTGCTTGCTCGGCCGGTTCCCGAGCGGCGCGATGACCGCCTGGGAGTTCGAACGGGACGGCGAAGTGGTGAAGGTGGAAGCGACCGGTCCCCTGGTCGTGCAGGTCGGTGCCGCCACCGACCTCGCCGTCGATGCCGCACTCGCCGGCACCGGCATCATCACCTTATTCGAGGATTGGCTGCGCCCGTTTCTCGATAGTGGCGCGTTGCAGCCCGTGATCGAACCCTGGTGGCAGCGCTTTTCGGGTCCGTTTCTCTATTATGCGGGGCGCCGTTACGTTCCAGCGCCGCTGCGCGCCTTCATCGACTTCACCATTTCGCACGGACGCTGGACTTGAAGGCAGCCGCAGTACGCTAGTGGCATTTCTCGAGCGCCTTCTTGGTCTCTTCGTTGATCTCTCCAAGTTGTGCTTGCTCGATGAGTGACTGGCACTTTTTATCGGTCGAGGCGACCGGCGCTTGAGTTGCAGAGGGACTCGTCGAATGCGCGGGCTGACGCGCGGTCGAAGACGCAACGTCGAGCGACTTGACGCGATCGCGCGCGAGTTCAGCGAACAAGCCATGCGGATACGCATCCAAGTAGCGGCGAAAATCGCCGGCGTTGCGGCTGCTTTCGATCGATCGCCACAGCGCGACATCCGCGTCGTCCGCCGCGGCGCTTTGGACCGCATGCGCGACGGGCGTCGAAGCCGCCGCAGCGTGAAAGTAGAAATCACCTTGAATCGAGGACTCCGACCACGGTTGTTGGCTGCCCTTGGTGTCGCTCTTGACGCCGGCGATCACTCGTTTGAATACCTGCTCCAAGGGCATGCCGGGGACGCTCATGGCTTTCACCAGTTCGCCGGTGAACACGCCGTTCGAACCCTTCGAGCCATCGTGCGCGACCTGGCCCGGTGCGGCGGCATATGCAATGAAGGTGCCGCTGGCGGCGGTCATGCGGGCAAGGCCGCGCTCCGCGCCGCGGGATTTCGGCAACGGATTGTCCCGGCACGCATCGAGAATCACGATATTCATGCCGTTTTGGGCAGCTTCCATGGCGCGCAGCACGCGCCCGGCGTCGTAGGCTCGCGCGTCTAAATCCGAATCGGATTCGAGTTTCGCATCGACGGGGATCAGATAATTGACGCCGTCCGCCTGAACACCGTGTCCGGCATAATAGAAAAGCCCGACGGCATCCGGGTCATGCGAGATCTTGGCCTTGAATTGGTTCACCGCGTCGTAGAAGTCCAAGCGGCTGGCGTTGAGCTTGACGACGGTCTCGAAGCCCGCCTCGCGCAGCGCCTTGTCCATGGCGAGCGCGTCGTTGGCGGGATTCTCGAGCCGCAGACTGGCGTCGGCATAGCGGCTGTTGCCGATGATCAATGCCACGCGCGTCTCCGACCACGCCGGCGCCGACGCGCCGATCAGCGACACAACGAGAAGCAGTCCACGCGCCAGTCGCACGTTCATCCCTCCCATCCCCATCCTAGGGACGTCCGCGAAAGCACGAATATCTGCTGCACTTTCATTTTACAAGCTGCCTCGAGGATTGGGAAATGGGGCATTGCCGAGGATGAACCCGCGCTCGATTGTTGGCACGCGCCGCAATCCGGTTTCTTGGAAGCGGATTCAGTTCTTGTCGCTTGGCGATGGCGGGAACCCGATGCGGCGGACCAGGTCGCGGAAACCTGGCGATGCACGAATGGAGTCCAATTCGGGGGCGGTACGAATGAACAATATGCCCGGTTCGCGTTTGTTGTACGCTGCCTCCAGGGCGGCAATGGCGCGACGTTCGTCGTTAAGCAGCGCATAACAGTGTGCTGCATAAGGTGTGTTGCGTGTTTGCTCGAATTCGGCTTGCTTAAACAAATAGCCTTTATACCCCGAACGTTTGTACGCCTCACCGAGCGCGGCGACCCTCGGATCCTTTTGGAGGCTTAGCGCTTGCTGACGCGCGGCGAAAGCCTCGGCAAACATCTTCTTCTGTTCGTATACATCGGCCATGTCCCAGTAGAAGCCGTCGGTGTTTGGATGCATTTCCAAACCTCGCTGGTCTTCGCGCAACGCATCGTCGTAACGTCGAGCGTGGTAAAGCACTTGTTCCAGCCTGACGGTGGTAAAAGCGTCGTACGGGTCGAGGTCCCGGGCGCGTTCAATTTCCCTCAGGGCTTCATCAGGCCGCCCCATAGCCTCTAAGTAGAACGAATACCAATAATGGGCAGAGGCGTCGTTGGGATTGAGGGCGATGGCTTGTCTATGCTCGGCTTCGGCGCCGGGCCAGTCCCAATCCCTGAGGAACTTGCTTATGCCGAGCCGCGTGTGGGCTTCGGCGAGCGACGGATCGAGCGCCAGGGCTTTGATGATGCCGTCCCGGTATTTGTCGGGAGTGTCCTGGCACCGCGCGACACCGACATAGGCAAGCGCATAGCTCGGATCTTTGGCAACAGCTTTCCGGAAGTAGTCGCAAGCTTTCTCGTATCC
>CAYRAC010000401.1:0-1419 GCA_964422045.1 uncultured Steroidobacteraceae bacterium | reverse complement strand
TCAATTCGCGGCCAATCTGCGGCAGCGTTTCCTTGGAACCTTTGAAGTGCAACGCGGAGGTTCGCGAGATGACCCGCAGCGAATCGATCTGAGCGAGTTCGGTGGTCAACGCGTCGGTCATCCCGTCGGCGAAGTACTCCTGCTCCTTGCCACCCGAGAGATTGTCGAGCGGCAGCACCGCCAGCGAGCCAATGACCGGAGAGACCACTACGCTCGTTCGCTCAGCCGGTTTGCCGAGCCCCTGGTAATGGACGATCGCCCAGGAGGCCGCGAGCAGCCCCACTATGATCAGTTTTCCGCCGATCCAGCCGAGTGAAACCCATCTCGCAGAGCGAGGAGCTGCAGATGGCGTGGCGGAGAGGGAGCTCGTGGCAGATCCCGTGATTGCGACGCCAGCCTGCTCGCTTGGGTTTTGTTTTTCTTCGAACGTCTCGTTCGAAGGCTGCACGATACATTCGGGGGTACCCTGTCTTTCGGTCAGCGCACGCACCTCGGCGACCATGCGGTAGCCGCGGCCCCGCACCCCTTCGATGTAGCGTGGCGCATGCGGGTCATCGCCAAGAGCGTCGCGCAGCAGCTTCACGCGCTGAACGATCGTTTCGGGCGTGATCACAAGGCCGGGCCATACTTGCTCGCTCAGCTGGTCGAAGCTGAGGAGGTTGGGCGCGGCGCGCACCAGCGTGGCAAGCAAATCGAAAGACAGGGCCTTCAGTGGAATGGCCGTTCCCGCGCGCCTCACCCGCCGCGGTGCCAGGTCAATGGTCAGATCATCGACCTGGTACCCCACGGGATCGGGGGTGGGGTTCGGGGTATTCGTACTCCACTCTTGGGTCGCCACGGTGGAACTCTCTGCTGGCCGTCTCCTGCCGCAGTTGTGGCGCCATGTTACACCGGAGCGCGCGCCCGCGCCCTCCCGGCGCAAAAGGCTGGAGCCCGGGATCTCGCACGGCGATGTACCCCTCCGTAACCCTACGTGGCCCCTAGGGCCGCCGGACTTAAATAAATGTCCAGCAAGGGGGTTGAAGATGAGCCTTACGGTTGAAGCGCTTGATCACCTCGTGATTAACGTTCGTGACGTGGAAGTTTCGGCTAGGTGGTATCGAGACGTGCTTGGCATGGTCCGTCAAGAATCTGGCCCGAAGCCAGGAGAGAAGCCGCGGACATCGCTTAAATTTGGAAAACAGAAAATCAACTTACGTCCTGTGACGATATGTAAAGAGGTGTGGTTCACGGCCGAGAACGAGACCGCGGGGAGCCATGATCTTTGCTTCCTCACCCAATCCAATCCTGATGTCGTTATCAAGCACCTGGACTCTCGCGGAATCGCCGTTGAGAAAGGACCTTTCGGAAGGAAGGGGCAATGGGAGAGCTGATCTCGATTTATTGTCGTCGTCAGCGCCTGTTGCGCCTCGGGCGCTG
>CAYRAC010000400.1:0-4557 GCA_964422045.1 uncultured Steroidobacteraceae bacterium | reverse complement strand
TGCGCGACGATGCCTCGAAGTCCGAGGTCAAGCAGGCGGTGGAATTGATGTTCGAAGTCAAAGTCGAAGGCGTCAATTTGCTGAACAAGCCCGGCAAAACGCGGCGCTTCAAGAACGTGGCCGGCAGGCGCAACGGCTACAAGAAGGCGTATGTGAGTCTGGAAACCGGGCAGTCGATCGACTTCACCGGCACCGCCGCTTCGAGGACCTAAGGCCATGGCACTCATCAAAATGAAGCCGACCTCCCCGGGGACGCGCTTCGTCGTCAAAGTCGACCGCTCGCACCTGCACAAGGGCGGCCCAATCGAGTCCTTGACCACGAAGAAGAACCGCACCGGGGCGCGCAATCATTCAGGGCGGCAAACCACGCGCCATATCGGCGGCGGGCACAAGCAGCGCTATCGACTGGTCGATTTCAAGCGCGACAAGGACGGCATTCCCGGCGTCGTCGAGCGTCTCGAGTACGATCCGAATCGCACGTCGCATCTCGCGCTGGTGCTCTACAAAGACGGCGAGCGCCGCTACATCCTCGCGCCCAAAGGCGTGAAGGCCGGCGATGAGATCCGCTCCGGCGCCGATGCGCCGATCAAGGCCGGCAATGCGATGCCGCTGCGCCATATTCCGGTCGGCAGCACGGTACACAACATCGAACTGAAAGCCGGCAAGGGCGGCCAGATGGCGCGCAGCGCCGGCGCTTCCGCGCAGTTCGCGGCGCGCGAAGGCGTATATGCCAGCCTGCGCCTGAAGTCGGGCGAGATGCGCAAGATTCACGTCGATTGCCGCGCCACCATCGGCGAGGTGGGCAACGATGAGCACAACCTGCGGGTATTCGGCAAGGCCGGCGCGGTGCGCTGGCTCGGCGTGCGCCCGACGGTCCGCGGCGTCGTGATGAACCCGGTCGACCACCCGCACGGCGGCGGCGAGGGCAAGTCAGGACAAGGCAACCCGCATCCGGTGAGCCCGTGGGGCCTGCAGACCAAGGGCAAGAAGACGCGCCGCAACAAGCGCACCGACAGCATGATCCTTCAGCGCCGCAAGAACAAACGACTGTAAGAGTCCGGAGATATCACAGTGCCTCGTTCGCTCAAGAAAGGTCCGTTCGTCGATTTGCATCTGGCCAAGAAGGTGCAGACGGCGAGTCAGAAGAACGATCGCCGCCCGATCAAGACCTGGTCGCGGCGCTCCATGGTCATCCCCGATATGGTCGGTTTGACCATTGCCGTGCACAACGGCCGGTTGCACGTTCCGGTGCTGGTGTCCGAGAACATGGTGGGCCACAAGCTCGGCGAGTTCGCCCCCACGCGCACGTTCAAAGCGCATTCCGGCGACAAGAAAGTCGCGGCGGCGGAGTAGCGAATGCAGACCAGGGCGGTTTTACGATACGCACGCATTTCTCCGCAGAAGTGCCGTTTGGTGGTGGACACGATCCGCGGCAAATCCGCGACGCTCGCCGTCAATACCTTGAAGTTCATGCCGAAGAAGGGCGCGAAAATCGTCCTCAAGGTGTTGGATTCGGCGATTGCCAACGCCTACAACAATTTCAATGCCGATGTCGATGATCTGAAGGTGACTCGGATCGAGGTCGATCCGGCGCCGATGCTCAAGCGCTTCCATGCGCGCGCCAAAGGGCGCGGCGTACGAATCGCGAAGCGCAACAGCCACATCCTGGTTCAAGTGTCCGACGGTAAGCGAGAGGCCTAATGGGTCAGAAAGTCAATCCGATTGGTATTCGTCTCGGCATCACGCGCGACTGGACGTCGAAGTGGTATGCGGGATCCAAATCCTTCGCCTCGAACATCCACACCGACCACCTGGTGCGCCAGTATCTGTACAAGAAGCTGTTGGACGCCTCGGTGAGCCGCATTCACATCGAACGCGCCGCGCGCCGCGCCAACATCACGATTCACACCGCGCGGCCGGGAATCGTGATCGGCAAGAAGGGCGAAGACATCGAGAAGCTGCGCACCGCGGTCGCCAAGATTCTCGGCATGACGATGAACGACGTGCGGCTGAACATCGCCGAGATCCGCAAGCCCGAGCTCGATGCGAAGCTGGTGGCCGAAGGCATCTCGCAGCAGCTCGAAAAGCGCGTTATGTTCCGCCGCGCCATGAAGCGCGCAGTCACGAACACCATGCGCTCGGGCGCATTGGGCATCAAGGTGCGCATTTCCGGACGCCTCAACGGCTCGGAGATCGCCCGCACCGAAACCAACCGCGAAGGGCGCGTGCCGCTGCACACCTTCCGCGCCGACATCGACTACGGCACCGCCGAAGCGCAAACCACGTACGGCGTCATCGGCATCAAGGTTTGGATATTCAAGGGCGAAGTATTCGAGCAACCGGAAGTCGAAGCCGCCGAGGCCGAGGCGGAAGCGGCCGCCGCCACGGGCGCGAAGCCTGCCGAGGCGCCGGCTCCCACGCTAGGTTGACAGGTAACACAGCATGATGCAGCCGAAGCGGACCAAGTTCCGCAAACAGTTCAAGGGCAAGATTTCGGGCAGTGCGCAGCGCGGCAACTCGGTCGCGTTCGGCGAGTACGGCCTGAAGGCGACCGATCGGTGCCGCATGACGGCGCGCGAAATCGAGGCGGCGCGGCGCGCCATCTCCCGCTACGTCAAGCGTGGCGGCCGCATCTGGATTCGCGTGTTCCCGGATGTGCCGATCACGCAGAAGCCGCTCGAAGTGCGCATGGGCTCGGGCAAGGGCAACGTCGAGTATTGGGTGGCGAAAGTGCTGCCCGGCAAGGTGTTGTTCGAAATCGAAGGCATGAGCGAGGAAATCGCGCGTGAGGCTTTCCGGTTAGCCTCCGCCAAGCTGTCCGTATCGACGGCGTTCGTGAAACGCCAAGTCCGGACATGAAGGTGCGTCAATGAAAGCGAAAGATTTGCGCGCCAAGGCGCACAAGGATCTCGGCGAGGAGCTGCTCAAGCTGCGCCGCGAACAGTTCAATTTGCGCATGGCTCGCGCCACCGGCCAGGCCGCGAAACCGGATCAATTTGCCAAGGTGCGTAAGAACATTGCGCGCGTGAAGACAGTGCTTGCCCAAACTCGGGCCAGCGGAGGTAAGGCGTGATGGCGACCGAAGTACTCAGCGGCGTGGCGGCGGCCAACGCGCCCGTTCCGGGGCAGCGGCTGCTGACCGGCAAAGTCGTCAGCAACAAGATGGACAAGACCATTGCGGTGTCCGTCGAGCGGCTGGTGAAACATCCGACGTACGGCAAGTACATTCGCCGCACCACCAAGCTGCTCGCGCATGACGAGAGCAATGAGTGCAAGGAAGGCGACACCGTATCGATCAAGCCATGCCGGCCGATGTCGCGCCGTAAATCGTGGGTGCTGGTGCGCGTCGTGAATCGCGCCCGGCCCGAGTGAGAGGCCTGCCCCCATGATCCAGCTCCGAACCATGCTGAATGTGGCCGATAACAGCGGCGCCAAGCGGCTGATGTGCATCAAGGTGCTCGGCGGCTCGAAGCGCCGCTACGCGGCGGTTGGCGATGTCATCAAAGTCAGCATCAAAGATGCGATTCCGCGCGGCAAAGTGAAGAAGGGCGAGGTCTACGACGCCGTCGTGGTGCGCACCAAGAGCGGTGTGCGGCGTGCCGACGGATCGTTGATCCGCTTCGACACCAACGCGGCGGTGCTGTTGACCAACAAACTCGAGCCGATCGGCACGCGCATCTTTGGACCCGTGACGCGCGAACTGCGCAACGTGCAGTTCATGAAGATTATCTCGCTCGCACCCGAGGTGCTCTAGATGAAGAAGATCCGCAAGGGCGACCTGGTGGTGTTGATCGCCGGCCGCGACAAAGGGCGCAAGGGCGCCGTCATCGAGGTGCTGGCGGACGATCGCGTGCGCGTCGAGGGGCTCAACATGTCGAAGAAGCATCAGCGGCCGAACCCGCAGATGGGCGTGCAGGGCGGCATCATCGAGCGCGAAGCGCCGCTGCACGTGTCGAACGTGCTGGTTTTCAATCCGGCGACGCAGAAAGGCGATCGCATCGGCTTCAAGTCGCTCGAGAACGGCCGCAAGGTGCGGGTATTCAAGTCGAACAAAGAAATGGTCGACGCCAAGTGACGGCGATTCGTCAACGAGAGATGACATGGCAGCTAGACTGAAAAAGATTTACCACGAGAAGCTGGTACCGCAGCTCAAGGACAAGCTTGGGCTCAAGAACACCATGCAGGTGCCGCGCATCCTCAAGATCACGGTCAACATGGGCGTGGGCGAGGCGGTGGCCGACAAGAAGATCATGGATGCAGCGACGGCCGACATGAGCAAGATCACGGGCCAGAAACCGGCCGTGACCAAGGCGAAGAAGTCGGTCGCCACCTTCAAGGTGCGCGACGGCCAGGCGATCGGCTGCAAGGTGACGTTGCGCGGCGACCGCATGTATGAGTTCTTGGATCGCCTGGTGAGCATCGCGATTCCCCGCATCAGGGATTTTCGCGGCATCAGCACGCGGTCCTTCGACGGCCGCGGCAACTACAGCTTGGGCGTCAAAGAACAGATCATTTTTCCCGAGATCCAGTACGACCAGATCGATCAAATTCGTGGCA
>CAYRAC010000399.1:0-4558 GCA_964422045.1 uncultured Steroidobacteraceae bacterium | reverse complement strand
AGGCGCGCGAGCTCCTCGCGGCGTGCGGCGACCATCGCCCCTGCCTTCATCAGGATCTGATACCGGTCATGGCGCGTCAGCGGCGAGCGGAAGCCGCGCGCGATCTCGAGCGCGCGCTTGACGTCCTCGACCGTTGCCTTCGCGACCGTTCCGGCCAGGCTACCGTCATACGGGTGACGAACCTCGATCAGCCGGTCGCGAGACACCTTGTGCCCTGCGATGCGCAGCGCTTCGCGAATCGGCGAGCGTGCTGCGGCAGGTTCGGGGCTGGCGGACATCGGTGGCGCCTCAGCGGACGGCGAGATTCAGCCCGAGGTCGAAGGCATCGAAGTTGCGCCAGCGGCGATCTTGCGCAGGTTCAGCGACGGCGCGATTGATGAGCAGCGGCACCTTCTGCTCGGACAGCCCGCCGTGCGAACGCAGCGGAACATCGAGCCCGGACAGGTCATGCCGATCGCGACTGGTGCCGATCACCGTATCGCGCTGCGCAACGATCACCAGGTCGCCGATGCGATCGGCCGGCAGCTCGAACCGCGCCGCGGCTTCGGCGCGCGTCAGCACGGATTCGATGCCCGGAATCTTGGCGATCTTCGCGGCAACCGGCGCCACATCGGATGCGGACAGATACACCAACGCGAACGAGCCGAGCGCGCCGTGGTGCACGACGTACGGATCGGTGATCGGCAGGATCACCCGCGAGCGGCCGGTCCCGAGCCACGCATCGAGCGAGTCCTGCAGATAAACGACATTCGGCTGCCCGTCCTTGCCATGTTTGGCGTTCATGCCATGATCGGCCGTAACCACCAACGTGCAACCGAGCTCATCGAGCCGCTCGAGATTGCGGTCAATCATGCGGTAGAAATCATTGGCGAGAGGGGTGCCGGGCGCGGCCTTGTGCTGAATGTAGTCGGTGGTCGACAAATACATGATATCGGGCCGTTCGCGCTCCATCAGTTTGACACCGGCGACGAACACGAACTCGGACAGCGCGGCGCTGTATACGGAGGGAACCGGCATGCCGACACGGTCGAGCACGTTGTCGATGCCGTTTTCCGCCAGCGTGGCTTGATCGGCTTTCTCAGACGAGAAGCAGATTCCGTGCATCTCGTGACCGAGCAGTTTGCGCAGCTTGTCCTTCGCCGTAATGACGGCAACCTTGGCGCCGGCTGCGGAGAATGCCGCGAGTATGGTTCCGGTTCGCAGCAGCCGCGGGTCGTTCATCATCACTTCCTCGCCGCGCTCGGTGTCGAAGAAGTAATTGCCGCAAATGCCGTGCACCTTGGGAGGCACGCCGGTCACGATCGACAAGTTATTCGGATTGGTGAAGCTCGGCATGACGCAATCGG
This sequence comes from uncultured Steroidobacteraceae bacterium, assembly GCA_964422045.1. GTDB lineage: Bacteria > Pseudomonadota > Gammaproteobacteria > Steroidobacterales > Steroidobacteraceae > Bog-1198. The sequence continues at coordinate 3,212 of CAYRAC010000399.1, read as the reverse complement.
CGATGTAGGCGCGCCCGGCGCCTGCCAGCAGCCGGCCAAGAAACGGCGCTGCGCCGGCCTTGATTGCGGCCGTGAGATACTCGAACTCGCAGCCATCGATACACACGACCACCAGCGGCCGATCCATCCAGCGGTAAGTGCGGCCGTTGACCGCGAGAGCCGGCGCCGGTGTCATGTCGCAGTCTCCCCGGCGGCTTTATGCATGCGCGCGCGGCTCGCGACGGCATGCTGGAGCAAGAGCCGCGCAGCGCGGACCGAATCGCGCGCCTCGATGGCGGCCACCACCGCCTTGTGTTCGCTATTCGACACGGCGAATCCGCCGCCGTCCTTCAGTCCGCGGAGCCTGAACAACAATAGGCCGCGGGTCAGCAGGCGGTACGTTTCCGTGAGCCGCGAATTGCCGGCGAAGTCCACCAGCAGGTCGTGAAACTTCAAATTCAACGCGTGGTAGGACTTGATGTCCTGCCTGCCGGTCGCGGCATCCATCGCGGCGACCAGCGCCTTGAGTTCGCGGCGCTGTTCGGCGGTGGAGCGCTCGGCCACCCGTTGACCGATCAATTGATCGAGCGCTTCGCGCACATCATAGATCTCGTCGGCTTCAGCTACCGATATCTCTCGCACAAACACGCCGCGATTCTTCTCCGAGCGCACCAGCCGGGATTCCTCGAGCGCGCGCAGGGCCTCGCGGATCGGGCCGCGGCTGGTGCCGAAGCGCGCCGCCAGTTCGCTTTCATTGATGCGTTGGCCGATCGCGAGCTCACCGCGCAAGATCAGCTGCTCGATCTCGACCTGCACCAAGGCAGGCAGCGAATTCGATTGCACCAACTGCAGGACGGTCTGGACGGCAACCTGAGCCATGCACATAGTATAAGCGTGATTGCCGATTGTTGACAATCAACAGTTGGCAACCGTGGCGTTAGGCCGCGAGAGCGACTGCCGCGGGAGGTGCAACGTAACGCTGGGCGAGCGCCGGCAGCACAACTAAATTCAACAGTGTGGAGGAGAGCAATCCGCCGAGAACCGCGATGGCCATGGGGCCTTCGATTTCCTGGCCGGGCCGATTAAACCCGAATGCGAGGGGAGCGAGCCCGAGCGCCGTGACCGCGGCGGTCATGAGGATGGGAACCAGGCGCTCATTGGCCCCGCGAATCACCAGATCGACGTTCCAGGCGACGCCCTCGATCGCCACCAAGTGTTCGTAGTGCGCAAGCTGCAGGATGGCATTGCGGGCGCTGATGCCGAATACGGTTACCAAACCCACGACGCTGCCCAATGAGATGCCGATTCCCGTGACGGCAATCGCAATCACGCTGCCTATCAAGCTGAACGGCAGATTCGCGAGCACCAGCCAGCCGTTGGCGCGCCAACGAAACGACAAGAATAGGATCATGATGATGAGTACGAGCGCAATACCGGAATACAGAACCAGCTGGTCGCGAGTCTGAACTTCTTCTTGTGCGGCTCCCGTGAATTCGATGAACACCCCCGCTGGCAAAGCGACCGAGTGCGCAATCGCTTGCCGCGCGCGCTGCACGAGCTGTTGAACCGATCCGCTGGCGACGTTGAAAGTCACGCTGATGCGCCGTTGTCCACCCTCATGTTCAATGCTGTATCGGTCCTGGGTGAGCGTAACGCGCGCGATTTGCGCAAGCGGTATCGGACCAGAAGGGCTCGTAATCATCAATTTCGCCAGCTGTGTTGGCTCGCGCCGCAGTGTGTCCGGCAGCAGCAGCACCACGTCCACCGTGCGAATCCCGCTGAAAGTCTGGCCGACCCGTGCACCGGCATAGGCCGACTCCAGCGTGTTGAGTACTTGCTCGGCGTTCAAGCCCGTTGCTGCCAACGCCTGCGGTATCAATTCGATCGCGAGCGCCGGCGTGCCGCTTTGCTTCTTGAATTGCAGGTCCACGACCCCTGGCAGCTTGTTGAGGACACCGACAATCTTGTCGCCGGTGGCATCCAATGCCTGCAGATCCTCGCCCACCACCTTGATTGCGACCTGCGCGGTTTCGCCGCTCAGACTTTCGCTGATCCGATCACCCAAGAATGTGACGACCTCGCTCTGCAAGCCAGGATAGCCCTCCAATATCTTGCGCAACTGCTCCTGTGCCGCGTGCTGGTCCACTTTGGCATCGTCCGCCAATCCCACGTGAAACTCGCTGCGGTGCGGCCCCCAGGTATCCTCGCCCTGCTCTGCTCGTCCGACCTGCTGTTCGATGCTCTTCACGTACGGCAGCGCGAGAATTTCGGCGCTGATTCGCTTGCCAATCGTCACCATGGACTCGAGCGAGGTGCCGGGCACGGCACTGGTGGCCTGAATGACGAAGTGTCCCTCGCGAAACTCCGGCATGAACGTGCCGCCGAGGAACGGCAGCGCAGCGAGCGCCGCGATGACCAGGCAAACGAGCACGGCGGCGACCATGCGAAAGTGTTTGCTAATGCCATACACCGCCGAACTCTGCCAGGCCTTCAGGCGTACCAGCCAGCGGGCCTGCGGGCGGGTGTCGCGATGTCGCAGCAGCAGCGCGCACAGAGCGGGGGTCGAGGTCATCGCCACCAACAGCGAGGCGCTGACCGCAAAAATAAACGCCAAGGCCAGGGGGGCGACAAAATGACCCTGCACGCTCGAGGTGAATAATTCCGGGAGAAACACCACGATGGCGACCGCCGTCGCGTAGATCACCGGTTCGCGCACCTCCAGGGACGCGTCGCGAATCACATCGAGCCGCGGCCGTGGGTTGGCGAGCGTCCCGTTCTCGCGCAGGCGCCGCAAGATATTCTCGAGGCCGATGATCGCATCGTCCACGAGTACGCCGAGCGCAACCGCGAACCCGCCCAAGGTCATGGTATTCAACGTGAACCCGATGCGCTCGAGAATGGCGACGGCGGCCAGCAGCGACAATGGAATGGCGGTGAAGGCGATGAGTGCGGCGCGCACATCGCGTAGGAACAGATACAGGACGGCGAGTATGAGAATGGCGGCAATGGCCAGCGAGTTTTTGAGATTGCCGAGCGCGCGCTCGATGAAGTCGGCAGGACGATGCAATCGGGGATAGAGGGTGATACCTTTCGACTGCAACGAGGGAGCGAGATCCGCGATTGCTTTCTCCACGGCGAGAGTGACGCTTAACGTATTGGCGCCGTACTGGCTCGCCAGGGACAGCATCACACCCGGCTTGCCCATGATCAATGCATCGCCCGACTTGAGCGCC
>CAYRAC010000398.1:0-4562 GCA_964422045.1 uncultured Steroidobacteraceae bacterium | reverse complement strand
TTCTCAAGCAGCGCAGCGAAGCGCGGATCGCCGTGCAGGCTCTCGAGGAGCGGATCGGCCTTCACCGAGGCCAGACCACCATCTCGCTGCCGGTAGCCGCGTTCGAGCCACTCGAAGGCCGGGTCCTTCTCGCCCCGCCACGCAAAGACTTGCGCAATCTGATAGGCCCAACCCTGGGCACTCTTCGCGATCATCTCATCGAGGGCTTGCCGGGATTCCTTCGACGCTTTGAGCGAGTGCTCGGCCATCGAGATGCCTTGCAGCCGAAGAACCTCGACATCGACCTTGCGGAACGTCGCGAGCGCCTGCCCCGCGTGGCCCTGCAACAGCTGCAGCGTCGCCAGGGAGTCCATAGCCACCGTCGAGTCCGGTTGGATCTGCAGCGCCCGACTCAGCGCCTCTCCCGCGGCCGGATAGTCCCGGTTGGCCGTCAAGTATTGGCCGAGATTGTTCCAATGTACGGGCGACAATGGATCGAGTTCGATGGCCTTCTTTTCCACCTCGATGGCCTGCGCAAGCCGGCCGAGCGATCCCAGCAGATCCGCGTAGTTGCCCTGAACTGCCGCGGAGGACGGATCGTGATCGAGCGCTTTCGCAAAATCCGCCTGTGCGCCCGCCCAATCCCAGTCCCACGTCGACCGGAGCAAGCCGCGTACGCCATAGCCCTCGGCCTCTTCGGGAGCGAGTGCGATGGCCTTCTCGGCATCCGCCTGCGCTTGCTTGAGCCCCGCGGCATCGCCAGCTTGATCCGCAAAGAAAGCCTCCGATACCGCGAGGCGGGCATACGCCGCGGCGTAATCCGGATCGAGTGCGATCGCCTGGTGATAGGCCTCGACCGCGCGCCGCCAACCGTCGGGGTTCTGGCGTTCGGCAAAATGCCGGCCGAGCAGAAACTGATTGTAGGCCTCCGTGTTCGTACTGCGGTGGGCAGCGACCGGCGGCACCGGCCCGAGCTTCACTTTGAGCGCCTCGACCACGGCTGCCGCGATCTCATCCTGGACCTTGAAAATGTCCTTGAAGTCCCGGTCGAAAGTCTTCGACCAGAGATGATAACCGCTGTCGGCGCGGATCAGCTGCACGGTCACCCGAATCGTGTCACCGGACTTGCGAACGCTGCCTTCGAGCACGTGCGCGACGTGCAGCTTTTGGGCGATGCTCGGAATGTCAGCCGACTTGCCCTTGAACGAGAACGAGGAGGTGCGGGCCGGCACACGCAGGTCCGGGATCTGACTGAGAAGATCGATCATTTCTTCGCTGAGTCCGTCCGAGAAATACTCCTGCTCCTTATCGGAAGTCATGTTGACGAACGGCAGCACCGCGATCGACTTCTCGGGAACGGCGCTCGGTGCCGCCGGATGCCTAGCACGATCGAACCCAAAGTAGCCGATCGCAAGCGCGGCGAGTGCAATCGCAGCCAGCAGCGCCTTGGGGCCTGCGCGACGGCGCAGTGTGCCGCCGGCAGGGCGTGGCGGTTCACTTGCGCGCTCGTCGTCGCCCGACGCAGCCGACCCAGGCGCCAGCAAGCGCGCCACCCGCTCGACAAAGGCCGCTGGCGTCTCACCGCCGGGCAGCCGCGTCCACTGCACCTCGCGAAACTTCTGCGGCACATCCGCTTCGGCATCACGACTGTCATCGATGACGACGGGCACCAGGAATGCCATGCGCTCGGACATCGAGTGCGTGCGCTCGACAGCCAGATTCCACTCGAGCCGAAAGTAGCCTTCAGGCCGTGCTTGGGTGTTTTCCGAGATGATCGGGATGACCAACGCGCATTCGTGAATCTGCTTGCGGATTTGCCTATCCCAGACATCGCCGCCGCGCAGCTCGCTTTGATCGAACCATACTTCGATACCGGCGGCCCGCAGGGTATCTGAGATGCGTCGCGCGGCCGCGGCATCCTGCGAGGCATAGCTCAATAACACGGCTCGGAGCATCTCCGTCATCGGCGCTGCGCTTCCATCCGTAGAGCGGCGCCCGCTGGAGCGCCGCGGCCCTCGTTATGAGCGACAGCTTAGCCGATTCGGCACGGCTGCTCACGGGTGCAACCAGCGGCCGAGGCGCGTCTGAGAGGAACCCAGGAACCCTCGAAGGCGAAAGTTGTCACTCCGTCTCAGACCTAAGCAGAAGGGATGTCCCGGTGAGCCTGAGGGTTGCGCGCGACGGGCGGCCGCTCATCTTTTTTGCGGTGCTCATATTCCACATCGCCGTCGTGGCGTTGCTGCTGCGTGCGCGGCAGATCGCCGTGCAAGTACCTTTCGACTCGTTGCAGCTTCTGGTGCTCGCTCCGAGCGCGCCGCGCATCGCGCCGCCGGCGCACGCTGGCGCACGGCAACCCGCCGCTCGGGAGAAACATGCCGCGCCGAATAATTCGATTGCAGCGGCGCCCGAGGAAGCCTCACCGACTCCGCCGCCACCGATCGACTGGGACCAAGAAGCCGAACTCGCCGCCCAAAATGCGATCAGCAGCGCCGACAAGGAAGCCGCCTATCGGAACCTCGCAGCACTCACGCCGGCGCAGCGCGATTGGATCAAGTACAACGACCTGGCTCCCGCCGCACCCGGCATCCCCTGGGCCGAGCGCCGCGTCGAAATCGTGCAGGGCGGCCTGCCGATCATCCACATCAACGACCACTGCGTGGCAATTCCATTTCTGATGATGATGGTGTTTTGTAAGATCGGGCACATCGAACCCAGGGGCGACCTATTCAAACATATGCGCGATCGGCGCAGCCCGAGCGCGCTGCCGTGAGCAACGGCGCGGGCGGCCGGCCCGCGGATTATTGTCGAACGATTGCCGAGGCGCGGCCGCGCAGCAAGAACTTCTGGATCTTGCCGGTGGCCGTTTTCGGCAATTCCGGCACAAAGTGGAAGGCCGTCGGCACTTTGAAATGAGCCAGCGCGCCGCGCGCGAACTCGCGCAGCTCCGCCTCCGTCGCGCTTGCACCAGCGCGCAGCACCACGAACGCATGCGGGCTTTCGCCCCATTTCTCGTGGGGCATGCCGACCACCGCGCTCTCCAATACGGCGCGATGACGCAGCAAGACGCCTTCTACTTCGATGGATGAGATGTTCTCGCCGCCGCTGATGATCACGTCCTTGAATCGATCACGGATCTCGACATAGCCGTCGGGGTGCACGACCGCCGCATCGCCGCTGTGAAACCAGCCGCCGCGAAACGCGGCCGCGGTTGCTTCAGGATCCTGGTAATAGCCGTGCATCACGACATTGCCGCGGGCGATGATTTCACCGAGCGTCGCACCGTCGCGCGCCACGTCGTGCATGTCTTCGTCCACCACGCGCAATTCGCCCGACGTGATCAGCTCGACTCCTTGTCGAGCCTTGAGCGTGGCGCGCTCGGCGCCGCGCAGCGCCTGATGTTCAGGCAACGGTTCGCAGATCGAAATGAACGGCGCGGTCTCGGTAAGGCCGTAGACATGCGTGACCTCCCAACCGAGTTCCGCCTCCAACCGCTCGATGGTAGTGGCCGCCGGCGCAGCGCCGGCGGTGAACACTTTGACACCACGCGGCAATTGTGACCGCAGAGCGTCCGGCCCGTTCGCAATGGCGATGAGTACCGTGGGCGCCGCGCACAGATGCGTAACGCGTTCCCGTATGACGTGGTCGTAAATATTCTCCGCATCGACGCGACGCAGACAGACGTGCACAGCGCCCGCTGCGGTCACCGTCCACGTAAACGTCCAGCCGTTGGCGTGAAACATCGGCAGCGTCCAGAGGTAGCGGTCGGCCGGGGTCATCGGCCAGTGTGTCAGCGTACCGATGGAATTCATCCAGGCATTGCGATGAGTAATGACGACGCCCTTGGGTCGCGACGTCGTGCCGCTGGTGTAATTGATGGCGAGCGGGTCGGTCTCTACGATCTCAGCCGCTTCGTTTGCGACGCTGCGCTGCTCGAGCAGCGCCTCATAGGACAACCAGCCGCTCTTCCGGCCTTCCAGCGCGACGAAATGCTCGACGCTTGGCATGCGCGCCCGGACTGCATCGATCAAGTCCAGATACTCGGAGTGCGCGCAGATCACTTTCGCGCCGCTGTGGGTCGCCATGTACACGAAGTCGTCCGCGGTCAATCGATAGTTCATCGGCACGATGACGGCGCCGCGCTGCGGTATGGCGTAGAACTGTTCCAGATGTTGGTGCGTGTTCGGCGAGATGGTTGCGACACGATCGCCCTTACCCACACCGAGCCGCGCGAGCCCGGCGCACCACCCGGCACAGCGCTCGAAAAACTGGGCGTACGTCAGCTGTACATCGCCGTCGATCACCGCGAGACGGGCGCCGTGCAATTTGCCGGCGCGGCGCAGAAAGTCGAGCGGAGTGAGGGGAGTTTCCATGGGGCAAGCCGGCCTGCCGGTTCTTATTCTACCGGCAGTTTGCGGCGGGATCAGCAAGATGTCGAGGCCGCGGCCGCTGGTCGGCGAGAGCGAACGCCATGGCCGCCAGGCATGTCGGTGACACTATAAGTCATTGAATCAACTTATTATTTCTAATCCGCCAACCAAGACTTATTGCCCTGCCAGGGTCGCCCTGGTATAAAGCGCGGCTGT
>CAYRAC010000397.1:0-4565 GCA_964422045.1 uncultured Steroidobacteraceae bacterium | reverse complement strand
CGCAGCGTCGCGAGCGAGCACAGCTCGTCCTTATCTTCTGCCTGGGCTGCTCCCGTCAGGGCTATCGCCGCGACCAAAGTTGCATTGCAAATCCAGATTTTCATGATCGTGTTCCTCTTGTGATTTAAACGTCTTCAATTTCACTACATTGACAAGGAGTCCGCGGGGCGCGAATTGGACACCTCTAAATTCGACGCAACTTATTGTGGTTGCCATTTCGGGCCGTTGGGACTCATATACAAGATGAGAGGAAATTGCATGGACGGTGGCTGTGGCTGAGCCGAAACCATCGCTGGTCGAGCGGCTGTTCGCTGACCACCGAGGCGCGCTGCAGACATTTTTCCTGCGGCGAATCCGTGCCAAGGCCGATGCAGCGGATCTGGCGCAGGAGGTCTACGTCAGGATGCTGCGGCTCAATGACCGGGAGGCCATTCGCAATCCCGTCCACTACCTCTACACGGTAGCGAACAATCTTGTGAAGGAGCACGCCGTGCTCGACCGTCGACAGGCGAGCGGCATCGACATCGACGAGGCCCCCGCGCACGAGCGTCTCGAGACGCTGCCTGAGTTCGATGGAGACCTTGATGCAACGCAGCGGGTCGCGCGGCTCGGGGTCGTATTGCAGCAGCTTCGGCCGAAGTGCCGCGCCGCGGTGGTGTTGCGCTTCACGCATGAACTCTCCTACCGGGAAATCGGGGTTCACCTCGGAGTGTCCCCGCAGATGGCGAAGAAGTACGTGGCGCAGGCGCTGAGTCATTGTCGACGCCGCATGGCGCGGCTGAGTTGAATATGAATTCCAACGAATACAAGGTCCGCGCCGCGATCGCCGAACAGGCCGGCGAGTGGCTCGTCGAGAACGATGCGGGGCCGCTCCATGCGTGCGACTCCGCGGCCCTGGCGGCGTGGCTCAAGAGCTCGCCGGTTCACATCGAGGAGTTCCTCGGCGTGTCGGCAATCGCGCGCGATCTCAAGGCGGCACGCACCGATCCCGAGTACTCTCTGGAGGCGATTGTCGCACGTGCACGGGGCGAGGACGACCGCCTGATCGACGCCGTTCGCGGCACACCTGCGCGCCGCTGGCTCACTGCCGGAGTGGCGATGGCGGGGTGCGCCGTGTTGAGTCTTGGCTTGCTTTTGACGTGGAACCTGAGGCCCGTCGAACACCCGCCGATGCCCGCAGGCGTCACGGCACTGCACTTTGAGACGCGACACGGTGAGCAGATCTCTCGTCGCTTGGCGGATGGTTCAGTTCTTCACCTCAATACGGACAGCGCGATTTCCATCCGGTACGGCAAGAATGAACGGCGCGTCACGCTCATCACCGGCCAGGCAGAATTCGAGGTCGCCCATGAGCTCGATCGCGCATTTCGAGTGATTGCCGGATCGGCTGAGGTCGTCGACCTCGGCACCAAATTCGATGTGCGTCTGGAGCATGACTCGACCGTGGTAACCGTGGTCGAAGGACAGGTGGAAATCGGAATTTCGAATTCGAACCCGAGCCGCGCGCCGCGCTTCGTTCTGAGCGCCGACCAGCAGATTAGCGTGACCAACGGCGTGTTGCCGGCCGCCCCGAGTGGCGTCGACGGGCAGAGCGCCACGTCTTGGCTGCGTCGACAAATTGTATTCGACCACGAACCGCTGGAGCGGGTCGCGGCCGAATTCAATCGCTATTCGCAGAAGCCGATCGAGATCACAACGCCGGCGCTCCGGAATCTACAAATCACGGGAGTCTTCGCCACCGACGATACCGACGCATTTGTTGCCTTCCTGCGCAGCCTCAAGGGGGTGCGCGTCGAAGTGACCGCGACGCGCATTCGCGTGTCGGGAGACTAGGTGTAGGGGCGCACTACGCCTGACTCTCGGTCCGGGTTATGCTTGAAGTCGGGGCCCGCACGGATGCCTGGATAGATCGCGTATGGGAGACCAATCGCGGCGCCGATCAACGAACATCGCGACCGTGGTGTCTGGGATACTGCGCGCGCTCTCAATTTGCGTGCCCGCTGCACTTTGTGACCCTCCCTGCGCGTTAGCCCAGGCCGTTGAATCAACGCTCGCCGCCGCTATTCCCGCACAGCCTCTCCCGCAGGCACTTGGCGCGTTGAGCCGCCAGACCGGTCTGCAGTTCGTCTATGTCTCCGCCGATGTGCGTGAGCAGAAATCGCACGCGGTTTCCGCGGGGCTCGACGCTCGTGAAGCGCTCACACGAATTCTCGAGGGCACCGGACTTAAGTTCGAATACCTGACGCCGCGCAGCATCCGCGTCCTGGCCGCGGAGGTTGCGGCGCCGCGCGAACCAACGACGAAGATAGCCGCCCGGGATGAGCTGCAAGCGGTGATCGTCACCGCCAATCGCCGCGACGAGAACCTGCAGAACGTGCCGACGACGATTCAGGTGTTGACCGGGGAGACGCTCGCGAAGCTCAACGCCACGACCTTTGATGACTTCGTGAGCTACCTCCCCGGTGTTACCGCGCACGGACTGGGCCCCGGTCAGAACAACATTTATGTGCGCGGCCTTGCGACGGCCGCGCAGGGAATGCAGGGGTCGGGTGTCGCCGGCAGTTTCCCGAACGTCGCCGTGTACCTCGACGAGCAATCTGCGCAGCTTCCCGACCGCAATCTTGACATCTACGCGGCGGATCTCGAGCGCGTTGAGATCCTGGAAGGTCCGCAGGGCACTTTGTTCGGGGCGGGCGCCGAGGCGGGTGTGGTGCGCTACATCACGAACAAACCGAAGCTCAATGTTACCGAAGTCACGGTGAACGCGGGCTACGCCACGACCGCGCACGGGGATCAGAGCAGCAATGTCGACGCCACCCTCAACATTCCGTTGATTGCCGACACGCTGGCCGTGCGCGGCGTGATCTACGATGAGCAGCGCGGCGGCTACATCGATAACACCCCCGCAACCTTTGCACGTGCCAACACCGATCTCGGCGTTCAGTACTTCTTTGGCGGCAAAGTTCCCGCCAACAACGTCGTGATCAACAACGCCGGCCTGGTGGCGAATGACATCAATCCTGTCACTTATAAGGGGGTGCGCGTAGAGGCGTTGTACCAGTTCAACGAGGACTGGAATGCATTACTTGCACAGTCCTATCAGAACATGCAGGCGGACGGGGTCTTTGCCGAGATGGCGGCGAATTCGCTCGGTGAGCCGCAACCGGATCTCACCGTGCAGCTGTTCAACCCGTCATACGACAAAGATCGGTTTGAGAATACTGCCCTGACCCTTGACGGCCGTGTGGGTGCCCTGAAGCTGGTCTATGCGGGCGCCTATCTGGTGCGCAACGTCGAACAGGTTCAGGACTACACGAATTACGCACGCGCCGAGTTAGCGGACTACTACCAGTGCGTAAATCCGGGTAAAACTGCTGCGACCGCGCAATGTTTCACGCCGAGTTCGACCTGGCACGATTCTGAGCGCAACACCCACCAAAGCCATGAGCTGCGCCTGAGCACCCCCGATGATTGGCGGATCCGCGGTATCGGCGGTCTATTCTACGAAAATTACCAGATTCAGGAGCAGACCGACTGGTTCTATCTCACGGCGCTTCCGTACTTCCATCCGATCGGGCCGCCCACCGGCTACTTCAGCTTGAACGGATCAATGTATCTGCCGAACGGTACGCTGGTCCCGGGCAATACGCCGGGCCGAGTGCTGGTACCGGCACCGGTGACGTCGATCAACCCGAACGCCCGGCCGCTGGGCGATAGTTTCTTTGACGACATCACGCGCGGTTACAGACAGAAGGCCGCCTTTGCATCCCTCGATGTCGAGCTCCTGCCGAAGACGCTGACGCTGACGGTCGGCACGCGCTATTCCCGTACGGAGACCTCGGAAGTCGGAGCGGCCGTGGGAAGTATTGGTTGCCAGCTCATGTTTGAACCGATGGCACCGAATCCCTGTGTGGATCATTCCAACTTCATCAATATCAATGCGGAGGGCCTTGACCGGACGTTTTCCGGCTTCAGGAGCCGCGCGAACTTAAGCTGGAAAGTGACCGAGGATGCGCTGCTGTACTACACATGGTCGCAAGGCTTTCGCGCAGGCGGCTTCAATCGGGCACCGTTTTCAGCAGAGGCCAATTCGCCGCTGGCACCCGGCCTCGCTTCCTATCAAGCGCAAGCCGACAAGCACGGCGGCTGGGTATCGCCCCTGGCCTTTGCGCCCGACAGCCTCACCAACAATGAATTCGGCTGGAGGACGATGTGGATGGACCGGCGTATCCAATGGAATGGCGCGGTTTATCAGGAGGACTGGAACAACGCACAGATCGATGGAGGTGCCGCCGGTGTCATCGATTACGGAGTGATCCTCAACGGTGGTAACTACCGGGTGCGCGGCGTGGAAACCTCGGGCGTGGCCCGCATCACCACCGGGCTCACCCTCGAGGCGGGAGCGGCCTGGAATCACAGCGAGCTGGTCAAGGAAGCGACACTCCGGTGGCAGGACGGAACTCCGATTGACTTCCGCGCGCTTAAACTTTCGAATCCGGGCGGAGCACTTGGCAGCCCGCTCGCCGGGGCGCCCCCCTTTCAGGGCAACATCCGCGCACGTTACG
>CAYRAC010000396.1:0-4567 GCA_964422045.1 uncultured Steroidobacteraceae bacterium | reverse complement strand
GCAGCGCTATTTTCAAGTCGCCGCCATCGATTTCCAGCAAGTGTTGGAATCGAACCTGGAACTCGGCGAGCGCTTGAAGCCGCTGGTTGCGGATGTGACCGGAATACTCGAGCAACTGAGCGTCGATGGGCGAAATGTGCTGTTCGAGGGCGCGCAAGGCGCGATGCTCGATGTGGACCTCGGCACGTATCCGTACGTCACCTCATCCACCACCACCGCCGGCGGCGCGGCCCCCGGCACCGGCATCGGTCCGCGCCGTCTGCACGAAGTGCTCGGTATCGTCAAAGCCTATGCGACGCGGGTTGGCGCGGGACCGTTTCCGACCGAGCTGTTTGACGAATTCGGTGAATATTTATCGCGTGTCGGTCACGAATTCGGTTCCGTGACCGGCCGGCGGCGGCGCTCTGGGTGGTTCGATGCGGTCGCTTTGCGGCGCTCCATCGTTCACAACAGCTGCTCGTTGTTGTGCGTCACCAAACTCGATGTGCTGGATGGCCTGGATACGATTCGCATTTGCGTCGGCTATAAGATCGAGGGCGACGTGACGACCTCGCCGCCGTTGCTATCGGAGCATTTCGGCGCAGCCGAAGCGGTGTACGAGGATATGCCGGGGTGGCGCGAGAACACGGTCGGCATCACTCGTTACGATGACCTTCCGCGCAACGCCCGCGGCTATCTGGAGCGCCTCCAGATTCTGGTCGGCGTGCCGATAACGCTTATCTCCACCGGCCCGGATCGCGACCAGACCATCATTCGACAGAATCCGTTCGGCTGATCTCCTGATTGCCGATCGGGTAAGATGCTGCGACTGCAATACAAGGGTACGCACAATGGCATTTGAATCCGCCTCCATAACCCCTGCCGCCGGTGCCGATAGCAGCGAGGCTCACGCCACCTACTCGACCAATCTGCAAGTGTTCGTGTACGTGTTGTTTTTTGCCTTCGGCGGAATCACCAGTCTCAACGATGTGCTCATCCCGAAACTCAAGGCGTTGTTCACGCTGGGGTACGGAGAGGTGATGCTGGTGCAATCGGCGTTCTTCGTGGCGTACTTCATCATTTCTATCCCGGCCGCCGCGCTGGTGCGACGCTTCGGCTACATGCGCTCGGCGGTGGTTGGCCTGCTGACCATGACGGTGGGGTGTCTACTGTTCATACCGGCATCCTCGTTCGGGTTGTTCGGGCTGTTTCTGCTGGCTTTGTTCGTACTGGCCTCCGGCATCACCACGGTGCAAGTGGTGGCGAACCCATTAATTTCCATGCTGGGACCGGCGCGCACCGCGAGCAGCCGGTTGACCTTCGCGCAGGCCTTCAATTCCCTGGGTACGACACTGTTTCCCTACGTCGGATCGATTCTGATTCTGGGTTCGCTGGCGACAACCGATCCGGCCACCCTGTCGGGGGCCGCACTCGATGCCTTTCGCGGCACCGAAACTCAGGTCGTGGTCCACACCTACATCGGCCTCGCCATCGCGCTCGTGGTGGTGGCTGGAGCCGTCTGGCTGGAACGCAAGCGCCTGATCGAAGCGCCGGCAACACCGACACCGATCTTGCGCGCATTCAATCTGCTCACTCGTCCGCGCTTTGCCTTCGGCACTCTGTGCATTTTTCTCTACGTGGGCGGCGAGGTGGCGATCGGCTCATTGATCGTGAACTACCTGATGCAATCGAACGTGCTCGGCATCGCCGCCGACGGGGCCGGAAAGCACTTGATCTTTTATTGGGGGGGAGCCATGGTGGGACGGTTCATCGGTTCCGGTCTGCTGCGGCTATTCTCGCCCGGAAAAGTATTGGCCTGCGCCGCCACGGCCGTCATCGTCTTGTTGACGGTTTCCGCGAATTCCGTCGGCTTGGTCTCCGGCTGGTCGCTGCTCGCGATCGGGCTGTTCAATTCCATCATGTTTCCGACGATTTTTACTTTGGCCAGCGAGGGTCTGGGTACGCGCGCCGCAGAAGGTTCCGGAGTGATCTGCATGGCAATCGTCGGTGGCGCAATCGTACCGCTCGTGACCGGCAACGCGGCGGATTTATGGGGTCTGAAGCACGCGCTCATCGTGCCCGCGGTTTGTTATGCAACCATTCTTGCCTTCGGCTGGTTTGCGCGCCGGCCGTTGTACGCGGCTTAAGCAAAGACGTCGAGAAGCGCCGTCGCGCGCGGGTCTTCGAAACCGCGCTGCGTGCGCGTATAGAGTTGCAACGGACGCCGCGCGGCACCCGATGGTGGCAAGTCTTGGATGATCACGGTGGCCTCGGTGCGCGTCGCGACCACGCTCACCCGCGGCAACGCGGGTCCGCCCGCGACCAGCCGCGACCCCTGACCGAGGAACGGCGACTCGCCCGCGAGAATCAGCGACTGATTGGCAGGAATGATTTTCAATTAGCGCCTCATTGCGCACAAAACGGTCGACTGTCCTCACTGGATATAGGGCTAACTGCCGCCAAACACAACCCCGGAGTTCGCAGTTTTGCGACGCCGGGCCCGAAAGCCCGCAGGTGGCTACAATAGGCCTCCGTTTACTCGAGGGGAGTGCGCCATGGCGAGCTTTGAACTCAAAGGAAGCGAACGGGCGGCGGTGACCGGCGCGCGGTCGCTCGGCCCTTCCAACCCGACCGAGCGGCTGGAAGTGACGATTCTGGTGCGCCGCCGCGCGCGGCAGGAGCTGGCGGCCCGTGTGGCTGCGATTGCCGCGGGTCGCCCGCCGCCCGCGCTGAGCCGCGATGAGTTCGCCAAGCGCCACGGCGCGGAGGCCGCCGATCTCGCCGCGGTGCGCGCTTTCGCCCTCGCCAGGGGACTCTGCGTGGTGCAGGAACATGCGGCGCGCCGCAGCGTCGTGCTGTCGGGAACCGTGGCGCAATTCAGCGCCGCCTTCAACGTCGAATTGCATCAAATGGTCCACGATGGCGGCAGCTATCGCGGCCGCACCGGCGCCATCGAACTTCCCGGGGAATTGAGCGGCGTGGTCGAGGCGGTTCTCGGACTCGATGATCGGCGCCAAGCATCGGCGCATTTTCGGCTGCGACGCTCCCCGGCGAGCGCCGCCGTGTCCTACACGCCATTGCAGGTGGCAGCCGCTTACGGTTATCCGAGCGGCACCGGACAAGGTGAGTGCGTCGGCATCATCGAATTGGGCGGCGGCTATCGCCCGGCGGATCTGACCGCGTATTTCTCCGGCCTTGGCGTTGCCATGCCGTCGGTCGTAGCGGTGTCCGTCGACCACGGGAAGAACAGTCCGACGGGCGATGCGAATGGGCCGGACGGAGAGGTCATGCTCGATGTCGAGGTGGTCGGGGCGATCGCGCCACAGGCAACCATCGCCGTGTATTTTTCGCCCAACACCGATGCGGGCTTCTTGGATGCCATCACGACCGCAATCCACGATACCCAGCATGCACCCTCGGTGATCTCGATCAGCTGGGGCGGTTCCGAGTCGACGTGGACGGCGCAGGCGATGACCGCCATGGATGATGCATTTCAGGCTGCGGCAACCATGGGAATCACCGTGTGCGTCGCCTCCGGCGACAACGGCTCGAGCGACGCAGTTGCCGGCGGCGGCGATCATGTGGATTTCCCCGCCTCGAGTCCGTTTGCGCTCGGTTGCGGCGGCACGAGTTTGCAGTTGAGCGGCGCCAGCATCTCGAGCGAGGTGGTCTGGAACGATGGCACCAGCGGCGGTGCCAGCGGCGGCGGCGTCAGCAGTTTCTTCGCCACGCCAAGCTGGCAGGCCGAACTGCAGGCAGTCAACAGCAAGGGTCAAGCGAGCGCGCTGGCGATGCGCGGCGTGCCCGATGTGTCAGGCAATGCCGATCCGGAGACGGGATACAACGTGCGCATCGACGGCACGAATACCGTCATCGGCGGCACCAGTGCCGTTGCACCTCTGTGGGCGGGACTCATCGCCCGCCTCAATCAAGTGTCGGGTAAACCCGCGGGCTACCTCAATGCCCAGCTGTACAAGAACCCGGCGGCGCTGCGCGATATCGTGCGCGGCAACAACGGCGATTTCGATGCGGCGAAAGGCTGGGATGCCTGTACCGGCCTTGGCAGTCCGAACGGCGCCGCGCTCGCGGCTGTCGCCTAGCAGGGGAGCTTAGTGAAAAAGCTTCAGCGCGTTCTGCAGCGTTTTCATGACGCCCCACAACAGGGGTAGCCCAACCGCGAGCCATAACACGACGAGCCGGACTTTCATGGCTGGGTGCTCCCGCGGTAGTGATGCTGCTCGTTCACTGCACGCATGGCGAAATTGCACAGAAATCCGATAAACAGCAGGCCGCACATGATGTACATGGTGACGGAGTAGGCCTGCGCCTTGGGCACGCCGCTGTCGATTTGATACTGGCGGATATAATTCACCAACACCGGACCCAACACGCCGGCCACCGACCAGGCCGTCAGCAGGCGACCGTGAATGGCACCGACCTGGTAGGTGCCGAAGACATCGCGCAGGTACGCCGGAATGGTCGCGAAGCCACCGCCGTACATCGACAAGATGATGCAGAACACCGCCACGAACAGCGGTATCGACCCCAGACGTCCCAACGTCGGCACCGTCGAGTACAGCAAAATGCC
>CAYRAC010000395.1:4002-4567 GCA_964422045.1 uncultured Steroidobacteraceae bacterium | reverse complement strand
CGCCGCGAAAGCTCGCGATAAGCGGCTCCAGTCTTGCGCGCGAGGCGCGCATTTCAACTGCCGCTAATGGCGCTCACTAATTGGCATGTGCTGAGGTGGCCGCCTCTTCGATCAGCTTGACCGCTTCCTTCGGATGCGACATGTAAGCAACATGGCTGGACGATACTTCGACCGTCTTGGCGTGGGCGCGCTTGGCCATCATCCGCTCCTGGATCGGATTGATCGATCGGTCTTGGGAGGCCACCATGTACCAGGTCGGCTTGTTCTTCCAGGCAGGGTTGGTGACTTTGTGGGTGAACGCGTCGGTGGAGATCGGCACCTGAGCGATGGCCATGAAGTGGGAAGTGGCGGGCGGCACGTCCGCTGCGAAGTCGGCGGCGAAATTCTCCTGCAGTATCCACCAGTTGTTGTTGCTGTCGGGCTTGAACGCCTTGGAGGCTTGCGGCACGGCCGCCTCGATCGATGCACAGCTCTCGCCCTCGTCAAGTGCAAACGCGGCGATATAGACAAGCGCGACAACTTTTGGATGATTTCCGGCCTCGGTGATGACGGAACCGCCGTAGCT
>CAYRAC010000395.1:0-3992 GCA_964422045.1 uncultured Steroidobacteraceae bacterium | reverse complement strand
GCCCGTCCATGGCGTCCAGAGCCGCCTTGGCGAACTTTTGATCGTCCGCGTAGGAAGTCTCCGGTTCCTGCAACACGGACACCGTGTAGCCGTCCTTCTCGAGGAGCTTCGCGACTGGCTCCCAGCCGGACCCGTCTGCAAAGGCTCCGTGCACCAAGAGGATGTTGTGTACTCCAGTCGGCGCCGCGACTGTCGTTTGCGCGCCTCCCAGCAACAGACTCGTAAACAGCAGCGCGGCTGTCAGCGCAACAATTCCGTAACGCATTTTCATGAAATTTCCCCTTCGTTTTTCAGTTGCAGTCGAAACAGATGAATCCAGTTTGAAGTCCTAGTCCGAGCACTCGCACGTATGCGCCGTGCTAAATAACCATCGATGCGACTGGGGAGATCCTACGGACGATCGAGCGCCGTTGTGCGTAAATCCCCGTAAAACGATGTTGATAATGAGCACAGGCGGAGGGGCGTTTACTTTGACTCGCATCGGCCACTCCCTGGCGCTAGCAAAAATAAACGCATCGGCGCACGATCATCCAACATGCCGCACGACTGCATAAGACGAAACGCCTCACGCTGTCCCTGCTAGCGAACTCCAGGACACCAGGCCTTGTGCTGGCATCTATTGAGTGGCACCGACATCATCCTGGACTTACGAGATCAACACGGAGGTCAGCAGCGTGGTCACGGGTAACAATATCAAATCACACACGATGCACAGCGCGAATAGCCAGCGCGCCGTCAAGATGGGCTTTTGTCACACCCGCGGATGGCGACTTGGCGCAGCAGCTTTGCTGGCAGGGTCCGCCTTGGCGGGCCCGACAGATCCACCCCAAATGCTCTCGATCAGCGAGAAGTCTTTTCGCTGTATGACGGAGATGACGCACATCGGCCATTTTTACGTTGACAACTTGCTGGGAAACCTCAAGGGCACAGTGCAGGTGGCCGAATCACCGACAGGCGGCGTGTATCCCGTGGGTACGGTGCTGCAACTCGTGCCCACCGAGGTCATGGTGAAGCGCGAAAAGGGTTTTAACGCGGCGACACGCGACTGGGAATTCTTTGAGCTGGACGTATCGCCGTCGGGTTCAACGATTCGCACGCGTGGTTTCGTGTCGGTCGTGAACCGGTTTGGCGGAAACTGCTTCACCTGTCATGTGAGAGCGCGCCCGGAGTTTGATCTTGTATGTTCGACCACCCACGGATGCGACCCGATACCTGTCACGCTCGCCATGAGCGGCGCGCTGCAGCGGACGGACCCACGGTGCAAACACGATGGACCGGTCAGTGCGGAAGATACGGCCGCGCTTTTTCAACTCGCCGAGATTCAAAAGGCCTTGGCCGCCGCAAACGCAACAAAGCAATGAGCCATTGTCCATCAGGTTGGCATAGGTGCCACGAGACTTCCCGGTTGCCGTGCGTGAGATGCAGGGATCGAAGCGGAGGGCCCGTCGTTGGCGCTGTCGTCATCGTAAAATTCGCTGGCGTGACCCATGTCTCGCGGTCCTTTCCGCCGGCCTTTGGACGCTGAATCGCAAGTCGTTGTCGGCCAGTCGAGAAAAAATCGACCCCTTCTCGTCGAGTCGCACAGTACCCTTCACTTTGGCGGGGGTTGGAGGGCCGGGATGAGTGCCACTGACTACATTCTGAAGGGGTCGATCGGAAAGCTCCTGCAGTGATCCTTTGAAAATCACGCCTTAACCCGCGCAGGGACGGGTGCGGCAGCGGCCACTCCCGTTTCCTTGAGGAAGAAAGTCAGAATCAAGGCGAACCCGATAATCGCAAGCCAAAACAAATGAGTGTTATGCAAATGCATCGCATGATCGAGCGTCGTTCCCAATGCTTTTCCGAAATACCTGGCGAAAATGGGACCCAAGACCGCCGTGACGCTAAAGGTTAGGAAATTCATAGCTCCTGTGGCGCTGCCTTTGACTCGATCCGGGTTTACTTCTTTGATGATGCTATAAGGAATCATGGCTGCGCCGGAACCGATGCCGAACGTCAGCAATGTCACCCAGGTGGGCACGATTCCCCGCAGATAGGCTAGTTGTAGGACGCAGAGCAACATGATTAGAACGCCCAGCGCAAGCGCGGGCTTGCGCCGGCGCCAATGATCTGCGAGCCAGCCCAAGAGCGGGCAACCGATCACCCACCCGAGAGGCACCATTGACACTGCGAATACCGCGTTGCCGTATGGGAAATTGATGTCTTCTTGAAGGTAGCGCACCCCCCACACGAAATCGAATATCGTGGTGGGCGCAAACAACAATCCTGAGATGACGCCACACAAATAGGATTGGGGATTGGAGAACACAATCATGTAGGGTTTCAGTATTCCGGTCGAGGGGGACGGGGCTTCCTGAGCCCGCGGCTCCTTCGGTGTGATCCACATCAATAGGACTGCCACGATGAGCACCAGCGCGCCTGAGACGATCCAAAATGTAGGCACGGTCATGATGCCCTTGACCAACGGGCCGACGCCGATTTGCCCTACCGAACCGCCTAACATGCCCAAGCATTGCGTGACTCCGATCGCCGTGGCCAAGCGCTGAGCCGGCAGTCCATGCGAGGCAAGATAGACCGCACCCGTGAAGGCAAACGCGGAGCCTGCACCTTGCAGAAGTCGCCCGATATCCCCGGCGGTCGGATAGGGAAGCGCAAACACTACACATCCACAGGCCAGAATGAACGTGCCGGCCGGAATTACATACTTCGCGCCGTAATGATCGAGTAAGACGCCCGCCACCAAACTCGTTGCCGCATAGGTGTAGTAGTACGTCCCAACAATCGTGCTGACACCGACGGTCGTGACTCCGAAGAGCTTGGCCAGCTCGGGGATCATCACTGCGGGCGCTGAACGAATTGCGTATTCGAGAAAATAGAAAACGGTGCAGAACATCCAAGCGATCAGGAAAGGGCGCATTTGTGCCCGCAAATCCTGGGACGCTGCCACGGCGGGCTGGGCCACGACTAGCGCTCCCAGGCAGAGAGCGCGAGTTGAACCAACTCGTTGCCCTGGCCGTTGAGCACCGCCTTCATCATCCAAACGCTAAAGCCTTTAGCTTGCTCCAGGGTGACCTTGGGCGGCAGGACGAGCTCCAACGGATCGGTGAGAACATCGATAATTGCGGGCCCCGGATGCTTGAACGCAGCTTCGAGGCCTTCTTGTAGATCACCAGGATCCTGTATTCTCACGCCGTAGATGCCGATCGCCTTGGCCATCTCGGCAAAATTGGGATTGTCGAGACGGGTGCCGGTGGGAAGAAATCCCGCGGCCTTCATTTCAATATCGACAAATCCAAGCAACCCGTTATCAAAAATGACGACCTTGATCGGAAGCTTCAAGGCTCGCAAGGTCAGGATGTCGCCCATCAGCATCGAGAAGCCGCCATCGCCCGACATCGAAATCACTTGGCGCCCAGGGTGTGAGACTTGGGCGCCGATGGCCTGGGCCATGGCATTGGCCATCGAGCCATGCAGGAATGACCCCAGCAGACGACGCTTACCGTTCATCTTCAAATGACGCGCGGCCCAGACCGTGGGCTCGCCCACATCGCAGCTGATGATGGCATCCTCGCTGGCCAATTCGCTGATCACGCGCGCAACGGTTTGTGGGTGAATGGGTTTCCGGCCTACAGTCGCAACGGCTAAGGAATCCAACTCCGCGCGCGCCTTCTTGTAGTGCGCGAGCGCCGTCGAGAGATGTCCATCGTCGGTCTTTTGTTCAACCGCGGGGAGCAAGCGGGAGACCGTCTCGCGCACATCACCGATGACCCCGAGCTCCAAGCGACAGCGGTTCCCTAAGTTCTCGCCGCGAATGTCCACCTGCGCGATGCGCGCTTCATGCGGGTAGAACTGTCTGTATGGGAAATCGGTCCCTAGGAGCAGCAAGGTGTCGCAGGCGAGCATGGCGTGATAGCCCGATGAGAAGCCGATGAGCCCGGTCATGCCGACGTCGAAAGGATTGTCCCACTCGATGTGCTCCTTGCCGCGAAGCG
>CAYRAC010000394.1:0-4570 GCA_964422045.1 uncultured Steroidobacteraceae bacterium | reverse complement strand
ACGAGGATGGCACCGCTCGCGCAGCCTTCGGTCCCAACTATGAGCGACTGGCCACACTCAAGAACCGGTATGACCCGACCAACCTGTTTCGGATGAACCACAACGTACGGCCTGCGCGGTAAAGTTTGGGCGATACGCATATGCCTTGTCGTCAAAGTATCGTGATGAAGTCCGGCTCGCTGCCAGCAGCAAAGGGTGAGCCCGGTAAGGCGGAGAGGCCGCCATTTCCTACGTAGAGAAATTGATCCGATTGGTCGACCGTCACGGAGTACGCCTTACTTCCTGACGCGACCGGGAAACCAGGGAGCGCTGTAAGCGAACCGGTCACATCAATACTGTATCCGGCCAGGCCTGCGCCCGTCGTGACGTACAACTACGCGCCCTGCCCGTGCTTTCTCAGGAATTGATCCGTCATACCGAGGTAGAGCTGATTGCCGATACCATACTGGTTGAGGTTGAAGGCGTGATCGCCATATGGGAATCGGATACTCTCGATGTCGATGCCGGCGCTCCGTGCTTGTTGGGCAAACCTGTCCGTCGCGTCCGGCGGGACCAAGTGATCGTTGGCGCCGAAGATAATGAGAGTTGGAGGAGCGGCGGCGTTGATGTGGGTCGCCGAAGCCACGAATCGGTAGCGATCGGGGAATTGTTGGGGACTGCCACCCAGGTAGTACGTGTTGAACCGGCGCGCCATATCCGAGATCGCGGGTACCCGACTCGCCCAGGCGGCGGCGAGATCGACCGGCGGATAGAGCGCGCTCACCGCCGACACCCGCGGCACGGTGCCACCACAGGAGGACTCGAGCCGGCCTGAATTGGCGAGGTAGGCAGCGTTGATTGCGAGATTGCCCCCGGCAGAGGAGCCCAACAAAGAAATGCGGGCCGGATCGCCACCGAGCCGGGCAGCATTGGCCGCGGTCCAAGCCATCGCGCACGCAACCTGACTTGTCGTGGTATCCCACAGATGTCGTTCGAGCGATGACAGGGTATAGTCGATCGAAGAACCGAATTGCAAACGCGCGAACCAGATTGATCGGCACGCCATGATCGTGAAACTCCGCCAGCATGCGAGCCAGAGCCAGCGACGCCCATCCTGCCGCCGCCAGCGCCATGATCATCAACACAAGGACGGCGCGCGAATGCGACGCGCGCCATACCCGAATTGCAACTGCACCGATTGCGATAGGCACGGCGACGAGCCAGGGGCCGACAATCGACAAGACTGTCGACCCGATGGGGGATATAAACGGCAGCCCGTAGACCTGGGCGCCGATCAGGACCAGAAGGCAAATGGCCAGCGCAGCCCCAGCCGCGATCAACCCGATAATGTGCGCAATTCTCATGCCGGCATCCGCGTCGACTTGCACCCTCCACCACTTCGGACAAGGTGGCCCGGTTGATTCCGGATTTTGCGTGCACTATAGACGGCGCCGCAGCCAGTGAACATTCGCTTTGGCGGACAAGTGGATTCGGTCTCACCGAAAACGCGGACCGACACATGATTCGGTGCCATCGAAAGGACCTGTCGGTCAAACCGACTTCATTAATCTGCGACCCAGGATCATGATTCATAGGCTGGCGCCGGAACTTTCTAACAACGCGCGGTTTCAACACCTCCCTATAAAGAGCCACTACCATGAAACGACTTTCTGTCGCACCGCTTGCGGCGCTTGGACTGCTTTGTGTGACTGCTTCGGCACAAGTGCCACCGGGCATGACCATGACGCCGATGGAACCGCCTCCGGAACTCAAGAACGCCATACCGCTGTATGCCGGAGTCGCTCCCGGATCTGAAGGCGCGAAGCAAAAGGAAAAATGGGCCAAGGTGCGCGACGACTACGTCGCGCGCAATGTCACGAACCCAACACTGACCCCATTCTTGCCCGCCAGAGACAAAGCCACCGGCGCCGCAGTCATCGTCGTGCCGGGTGGCGGCTTCATGGTGCTCGCGATGAATGTCGAAGGGATTCAAGTCGCGAAGTATCTCGCGGATCATGGCATCGCCGCCTTCGTGCTCAAGTATCGAGTGCGTCCGACGCCGGAAAGCGATGCGGAAATGCAGGCTGATATGGCAAAAATGATGAGTGGGGGCGGGCGCCCGCCGGCCGATCGTCCGCCGCCTGCGGCGCCGCCGGTGGCGCTCGATGATGCGCAAACTGCATTGCGCGTGGTTAGAACACGTGCTGCCGAATGGTCCGTCGATCCAAAGCGCGTCGGTATGATCGGCTTTTCCGCCGGCGCGATGACGACGCTCGCCACCGCGCTGCGCAACGATCCCGACGCGCGCGCCGATTTCATCGGCATCATTTACGGGCCACTGGGTAGCGTCCCAGTGCCGCAACCCCCTCCCCCGCTGTTTGCCGCTATCGCGGCGGATGATCCACTGATAGGTACCGGTGATTTCGGATTGATCAAATCATGGCGTGATGCCAAAGCGCCGGTCGAGTTTCATCTCTACGAACACGGCGCGCACGGCTTCGGCATGCGCAAGCAATCATTGACCAGCGACATGTGGACCGATGAATTTTATGCGTGGGTGAAAGCGAACAAATTTCTTGCGGCCGAGTAATCCGCTTACCGTACGATACCCCGTATGATCCGCAAGTCAGCCGGGAAATTAACTGATGACCACTGAATCGATACCCACGAGCGCATATGTGGCGTTGGACGGTGATTCATATCGTCCAAGCTCTTTGACGCGCGGCCCTTGGCATCCCGACCACCAACATGCCGGTCCACCGATCGCGTTAATGTGCCGGGCCATCGAAAATGCAGCACTCAAGCTGGGGTTGACGCATCTGTCGCGGCTCACTGCCAACTTACTGCGCCCGGTGCCGATCCGGGACGTGACGATCGAGGTCATCACCAACTACGTCGGGCGAAACAGTGCCCATTTTTCCGCTCGGCTCCAGGCGGACGACAAAGAAGTTGCGCACGTCACGGCACTCGCGCAACGCGAGAACGATGTGAAGTTGCCGGATGCTCTGCCCGGCCACCCCCTACCGTTGGCCCCGCGAGGGCCAGACGAGTCGCCGGCAGCTATTTTCCCGTTCCAAGGCAAGCAGATTGGATACGCCGATCTGGTGGACACCCGGATCGCGCGTGGCGTTTTCTTCAAGGGTCCGTGTGCGATTTGGTTCCGTTTGCAACACCCGTTGTTGGAAAGCGAGGCACCCAGCGCGTATCAGCGTGTTGCGGTCGCCGCTGATTCTGGCAATGGAATCAGCGCAATTCTCGACTTTGCGCGCTACAGTTTTCTCAACTTGGACCTGACGATCAATCTGCTGCGCAAGCCCGTCGGCGAATGGATTTGTCTAGATGCGCGAACCTGTCTCGGTCCCAAGGGCTGTGGCCTCGCCGAATCGACACTCTACGACCTCAATGGCTTCATCGGTAGGGCCACGCAAAGCCTCACGATCCGTATGCGCGACTGACGAGACCGCCGTTTCGGTCCGGCGCCCTCAAGATTTCCGATCACTTGCCGATCTCAGAGCTGACTTGAAGTAACAGCAGGATTGAAGTTGCGGCGGCGCACCATCCTTGCGATCTTTCGGATTTCCGAGGGAAGTGCAAGAAGGAAAAGCAAGGTCTTCGCAGCATGAACGAGGTCAGCGATTCCGAGCGCGGTAATGAGTCGGCAAGGGAATCGCACAAGCTGGTGTCGCGGCGACCGTCATCACGAACCAACTTGTTGTTGTCGGCCGCCGCAGTACTCTGGATCACCGGCATCGCCTATGGGTTCAACAGCATTCGAGATTACGAATCCACCCCGGGCGCAGCGGGACTGACTCCGACTTCATGGCCGTCCGATTCTCGGCTGATCCCTGTTAAAGATCGAGCATCGCTCGTCATGTTGGTTCACCCACAATGTTCGTGCACTCGAGCGAGTCTCGAGGAACTCAATGCCATCATGAGTAAGATGCCAGGGCGCATCTCCGCTTGGGTGTTGTTCATCAGACCGGCTGGCGTGGAACAAGGTTGGGAGAGAACGGCGACGTGGTCGCAAGCGCAACGGATTCCCGGCGTCACGGTTTTGCTGGATCCACAAGGTGCGGAGGCAACTCGCTTTGGCGCTCTCACCTCCGGTGACGTCGCCCTCTACGACCCAGCGGGACATCTGCTGTTCGCCGGTGGCATCACTGGGGCGCGCGGCCATGTGGGCGACAACCTAGGAAGTCGCAGTGTCCTCGGGCTGCTGGACGGGGAAGGTGGCGCCCGCCACGATCACCAAGTGTACGGATGCCGGCTGTGAGGACCGAGACACCGGCCTCGCGCAGCGGCCGCGCAGCCGCGCGCGCCGAGCAAATCTTCGATGAGGACCTGCTGCAGGTTCACATCAAAACGGGCCGCGTGTTTTTTTGGCTTTTCCTGGCGCAGTGGCTTTTTGCCATCATCCTCTCGCTGACCATATCCCCGTACGCCTGGAACGGACGAATACGCACGCTCAATTCGCATGTCGAACTCGCCATCATCGGCGGCGCAATCCTCAACGCGTTGCCGATCGCACTGCTGGTGCTGCGGCCGGGCCAGGCCAGCACGCGCCACATCGTTGCGATCACCCAGATGCTCT
>CAYRAC010000393.1:0-4590 GCA_964422045.1 uncultured Steroidobacteraceae bacterium | reverse complement strand
AAACCTTTTCGGCGCCCGCGGCGTGCATGATCTCGAATGCGCGCTCCTGCAGAAAATGCGCGCTTGCCAAATCATCCGGATGGTCCTTGTAGGTGACGCGAATGGCCGGTATGCCCCACGCATCCTTGAGCGTCGGATCGATGCTGACGCTGTTGGTCGCAACGGCCAACGACGTGCAATGTGCGGTCGACATCATGGCGCGGGGAAAAGCTTCGAGCCGGGCCTTCAGGTCGGCTCCCCAGCCGGGCAATTCACCCCCCGCCGCCAATGCCCAGATCGCGGGTTGCGGCCCCATGCGCGCGTCGATTCCGCCACCGCCGTAAAATCCGCGCCGCGGATCCGACTCGTAGAAATCGTGCAATATGCGCGTCACTTGCACGCTCTTGTACTCGTTGAGCTCATGCGCGAATTGTGCGTGCACGCCGGCGCCTTGGTTGAACATCAGATACTTGCCGACCAGGCCGCTCGAGTTTGCAAGGCCCTGAGGAAAGCGCGAGTCCGCCGAATTGAGCAGCAAGCGCGCCGTTTCTGCGCCATTCGCCGACAGCACCACCGCCTTTGCTTTTTGTAAATGCTGTTGCTTGTGTTCATCGAGATACAGCACGCCGGTTGTGCGTCCGCTCGAATTCATCGCCACCTGGAACGCATAACTGGCCGCTCGAATTTCGCAACGACCGGTGGCTTCGGCTTCGGGAATCATCGTATACAGGGTCGACGACTTCGCCATGACCTCGCAGCCAAACCCGATGCAAAATCCGCAATGCGCGCAACCCGGCCGGCCGCGATATGCTTGCGAGACAATTGCCATGGGCGCCGGAAACGGATGCAACCCCAACTTACGCGCGCCTCGCTCCAGCAGCGCGCCGGAGGATTTGACCGGCAACGGCGGCATGGGATAGGGCTTGCTGCGCGGCGGATCGAAGGGACTCGAGCCGGCAAGTCCGGAAACGCCGATGTCCCATTCTACTTTGGTGTAATAGGGTTCGAGTTCCTGGTACGAGATCGGCCAGTCCGCAAAGCCGGTCCCGGCAATCGGCCCGAGCAAGCTGCGTTCCTTGAAATCGCTCTCGTGGAAGCGCCAGTAGTTGGCCGTGAAGTGATTGCTGCTGCCGCCCACCATGCGCGCGTAGATCAGCGAATTGCCCCAACGCGGCCGCTGCGCGACCTGGCCGGGATCATCGCGGAAGGTCTGCGGACTGCGCGCCGGATCGTTGGTGATGCCGCTCAAATAGAAGTATTTGAATTCATCGTGCTCGAAATCAGCCGACGTCAGGCGCGGCCCTTGCTCGAGCACCACGACGCTGAATCCCGTCTGCGCCAATTCTCGCGCTATGACCGCGCCCGCCGCTCCCGAGCCGACCACGACGAAATCGACGGTCTCGGTGGGCTTGAACTTGCGGCCCGTCATACATACCCTCTTGGCGTCTTGCCCGATCCTGCGCTCGGCGCAAATGGCGAGTCAAGGGCCATCGGCGTTTGAAATATGCCACACTGATTCGTGGCGTCGAGCGGCGAATACAATCAGCGTCTACGCGAGCGCGCAGCGGATCTCGCGCGCCTCGATCGACTGCATGCACGCATTGGGAGCGCGCGGCTTGCCGTGGCTGCCTCATTTTTGATCATCGCGTGGCTTTGCCTTGGGCGACTGGCATTTCCGCTTTATGTTCTGTTGATGCCGGCGGCAGCGTTCGTTGCCTTGTTGGTATATCACCAGCGCATCGCTCAGAAGCGATCGGCAGCGCGGCGTGGCGCGGACTTTTATCGTGCGGGTCTCGCGCGAATGCAGGACGAATGGCGCGGCCGTGGGGCATCCGGCATGCAGTTCGATGTTGCGCAGCATATTTATGCGGCCGATCTGGATGTGTTCGGGCAAGGTGGCCTGTTCGAATTGCTGTGCGCCGCGCGCACGCCGCTCGGCGAGAGCACGCTGGCGCGCTGGCTCTCGGCGCCCGCCGACCTCGAGGCGATTCGCTTACGGCAGCTGTGTATCGATGATCTGCGCGGTCGGCTCGACTTGCGCGAGGCACTGGCAACCGAGGGCGAGTCGAGCATCGCGCTGACTGCGGAAACGCTCATCGCATGGTCCGAGGCGCCGAACCGGCTGAACCGGCTGTGGATCCGCTGGGTTGCGCGGCTGCTTGCAGGTCTCGCGGTGGCAACTCTGGTCGTTTGGCTGGCCTGGGGTATTCGCTACCCGTTGCTCGCGGTTCTTCTCGCCGAGGTCGCGCTCGGCTATTTGCTCAAGCAATCGATTCAACGGGCGCTCGCGGCGGTGGAACGCGCTTACGAGGACCTCAAGGGCCTGTCGCAGCTGTTGAATCGCATCGAGGCCGAGCCATTCGGCGCGGCGCCGTTGCGCGCCATGGTGGGCACGCTGTCGTCGCATTCGCGCAGCGCCGCGAAAACGTTTGCGAAGCTCGCGACCATCGTCAATCTGGTCGAGTCGCGCCGCAACCCCATGCTCACCCCTCTGCTGTTATTGGTGATGTATCCGCTGCAAGCGGCGCTTGCCGCCGAAGGTTGGCGCAGCCTGCACGGCCACGTCATCCGTAACTGGCTGCAGGTACTCGGCGAGATCGAAGCATTGATTTCGCTCGCCCAGTTTGCCGACGAACACCCCGAGTATCCGTTTCCAGAATTCCTGGACGGCAGCGCCGCCTTCAAGGCAACCGCTTTGGGCCATCCGCTGCTCGCAGCGGCCGGCCGTGTCTGCAATGACCTCGATGTTTCGGGCAAGACCCGCGTGCTGCTGGTCAGCGGCTCGAACATGTCGGGCAAGAGCACGCTGTTGCGTGCGGTCGGCATCAACACGGTTCTCGCCATGGCCGGCGCACCCGTATGCGCGCAGCGTTTGCAGCTGACGCCGTTGCAGATCGGCGCCAGCATTCGGGTCAATGACTCCCTGCACCAGGGCAGTTCGCGCTTCTATGCGGAGATTACGCGTCTGCGGCAGCTGTTCGAACCCAGCACGCTGCCGTTGTTGGCTTTGTTGGATGAATTGCTGCAGGGAACCAACTCCGCCGATCGGCGGATCGGAGCGCACGGCATCATCCGCGCGTTGATCGAGCGCGGTGCCCTCGCTTTGATAAGCACGCACGATCTCGCGCTCACTGACGGCGAGGGGCAGGGCGCCGGTGCGCTCGCGAATGTGCATTTTCAGGACGAGCTCAGGGACGGCAAACTCCATTTCGACTTCAAGCTGCACTCGGGCGTCGTCACCAGGAGCAATGGCGTCGAACTCATGCGCTCGATCGGACTCGATGTCTAATGAAAATTCCTCGAAGCGATCACCATTTCTCCCAACATGGCCGAGAGATCCGTCAATCGGTGCGCGATCACATGCTGCACGTCGCCCTCGCGCTGCAACTTGCCCTGCACCTCGAGCAGACGCGACTCGAGCAGGGCCGCGCGCTGCTCGGCGGCGACCCGGTTCCACACGATCAAATTCACATAGCCGGTTTCATCCTCCATGGTGACGAAGGTGACGCCCCCCGCACTGCCGGGCCGCTGGCGCGTGATGACCAGCCCCGCTGTTGTTACCCATTTTCCGTGCGGCTGTTCCCATAGATCCTGGGTCGGCAGCACGCCGCGGCGCTGCAGTTTCTCGCGCAACAGGCTCAAGGGATGGCGGCGCAGCGTAAGCCCGATGCTGCCGTAGTCGGCAACGATGTCCTGTCCTTCGCGCGGCGCGCGCAGCAACGGGATGCCCTCCGCCGGCACGGTGGCGGCGGGCAGCAAGGGTAACGTGCGTTCCACCCCGGTGACTTGCCACACCGCGCGGTGCCGATGTCCGGCAAGAGTGCTCAGCGCATCGGCGGCCGCCAGTGCCTCGAGATCGCGCCGGTCCAGCTCTCCCCGCCCTGCCAGATCGGCAATGCTGTCAAAAGCGCGGCTGGCGCGCGCCGCGAGCAGCCGAACCGCTCCGTCGCTCGATAAATGCTTCACCAAACGCAATCCCAACCGCAGCGCCGGGCGGCCATCCGCCCGCCGCTCCAGCGTACAATCCCACTCGCTCAATGCCGCGTCGACGACGCGTACCTCCACGCCATGCGAGCGTGCATCACGCACCAATTGCGCCGGCGCGTAAAAACCCATCGGTTGGCTGTTGATGAGCGCCGCGCAAAACGCCGCAGGCTCGTAATGCTTCAGCCAGGCGGAGATATAGACGAGTAGTGCGAAGCTGGCGGAATGCGACTCAGGAAAGCCGTACTCCCCGAACCCCAGAATCTGATTGAATATCTGATCCGCGAAGCTTTTTTCATATCCCTTCTTCAGCATGCCATCGATTAATTTTTGCTGGAAAGGTTCCAGACCGCCTTTGCGCTTCCAGGCCGCCATGGCACGCCGCAATTCGTCGGCCTCGCCAGGCGTGAACCCTCCCGCCACGATGGCGAGTTGCATGACTTGTTCTTGGAAAATAGGCACACCCAGCGTGCGCTTGAGAACTCCTTCGACCTCCTTGCTGGGATAAACCACCGCTTCTTCGTTATTTCGGCGACGCAAATACGGATGCACCATCTCGCCCTGGATGGGACCGGGACGCACAATGGCCACCTCGATCACCAAGTCGTAGTAATTACGCGGCCGCAG
>CAYRAC010000392.1:0-4594 GCA_964422045.1 uncultured Steroidobacteraceae bacterium | reverse complement strand
GCAATCGGTGCGTGCCGATGCGCCCTGGTGCCCGAGCAATATCGAATTCATTCGTCGAGTCAACGGTCTCGACAGCGTCGAGGAAGTGAAGCGCATCGTGTTCGACGCCAATTACTTGGTCCTTGGACTCGGCGATGTGTACTTGGGCGCGCCGGTGACGACGCCGCTCG
Organism: uncultured Steroidobacteraceae bacterium; assembly: GCA_964422045.1. GTDB lineage: Bacteria > Pseudomonadota > Gammaproteobacteria > Steroidobacterales > Steroidobacteraceae > Bog-1198. The sequence continues at coordinate 4,424 of CAYRAC010000392.1, read as the reverse complement.
ACCCACGGCACCGACTGGTGACCACCAAGTACAACCCGGCGCGCACCTGGACGCCGGAGAACGCCGTCGGCATCGGCGGCGCCTATTTGTGCATTTACGGCATGGAAGGACCGGGGGGCTATCAGTTCGTCGGTCGCACGTGCCAGGTGTGGAACACCTACAAGGTCACCGCGGAATTCACGCACGGCAAACCCTGGTTGCTGCGATTCTTCGATCAGATTCGCTTCTTTCCCGTGACCGGCGCCGAGCTCAAGGAATTCCGTGCAGACTTTCTCCACGGGCGCGCGCGCCTCGACATCCGCGAGGCGACATTTCAGCTCAACGAGTATCGAAGTTTCTTAGCCGCAAACGCCGCCAGCATCGCCGCCCATAAGATGCGCCAGCAATCCGCGTTCGACTCCGAGCGCAGGCGCTGGGAGGCGACCGGACAGATCGGCTACGCGGCGGATCTTCCGGCCGCCCAAGAGGCGGACGGCGAGGAGTTGCAGCCTGGATGCGTCGCTGTGTTGAGTCCGGTGGCGGGCAGCGTTTGGAAGATTTCCTCGGCGCCCGGTCAATCCGTGAAGGCCGGGGACACACTGCTGTTGGTTGAGTCGATGAAAATGGAATTGCCGGTCACCGCGCCGCTGGATGGGGTGGTGATCCAAATGCGCTGCGTGGAAGGGCGCGCCGTGCTGATCGCGCAAACTTTGGTAGTCATGCGCCCGCATGAGCGCGCAGCTGCCTGACGTATTCAGTGTAAGGAGAGATTCGATGCTCACTCGCCTCAAAGACCTGCTTCTGATCCCGCTGTTGGGAATCTTAGCCGTCGGCAGCGCATTGCCGGCAGCGGCGGCCGAACGCAGCTCTTTCAATATCGCCTGGAGCATCTATGTCGGCTGGATGCCATGGGACTACGCGGATCACAGCGGTATCTTGAAGAGGTGGGCGGATAAGTACGGGATCAAGATCAAATTGACGCAAGTCAACGAATACGTGGAGTCGATCAATCAGTACACCGCCGGCAGTTTCGACGGCTGTGTCATGACGAATATGGACATGCTGACGATTCCGGCCGCGGGCGGCGTCGATTCGACCGCGCTCATCGTCGGCGATTTTTCCAACGGCAACGATGGCGTGGTGCTCAAGGGCAAGGGCAAGACGCTCGGCGACATCAAAGGCCAGAAGGTCAATCTCGTGGAATTGTCCGTGTCGCATTACTTGCTGGTACGGGCGCTCAGCTCCGCGGGACTGCGCGAACGCGACTTGAAGATCATCAACACCTCCGATGCCGATATCGTCGCGGCCTTCAGCGCGCCGGCGACCACCGCGGTGGTCACGTGGAAGCCGCAGCTGAGTGCGGTGTTGGCTCAGCCGAATGCGCAGCTGGTGTTTGACTCGAGCAAAATTCCCGGCGAAATTCTCGACCTGATGGTGGTCAAGAGCGATGTCCTCAATGCCAATCCGAAGCTCGGCAAAGCGCTGCTCGGCGCCTGGTACGAAACTCTGGGGGTAATGTTCAGGAATGACGCCGCGGGCCGCGCTGCGCAGACAGCCATGGCCCAGGCATCCGGTACGGATTTGGCCGGCTTCGGGCTGCAGCTCGCGACCACGCACGTGTTCGCGACAGCGGCCGACGCCTACGCCTTCGTCACGGCCGACGGCGTCATCAAGAGCATGGACCTGGTGCGCAAGTTTTCCTTCGAACACGGAATCTTAGGGCAAGGCGCGAGCTCCGCCGACGTCGTCGGCATTCAATTCCCAGCCGGCAAGACCTTGGGTGACCTGCACAATTTGAAAATGCGCTTCGATTCGAGTTTCACCAAGCTGGCCGCCGACGGGAAATTGTGAGGCGCTGACCCGTGCGACGGCTCATCAATCAGCACCCAGGACGAGGCGGCGCGCTCGGCTTGAGCACTTTGCCGTTTATCGTCTTGATTGCCGCCTATCTGTTTGCCTCGCACGCACGACTGGCCGCGAATCCCGGCGACAAATTGTTGCCGGCGCCGGCGACCATCGCCGCAACCATGCATCGATTCGCCTTCGAAGAGGACGAACGCAGCGGCGAGTATTTGTTGTGGAACGACACCGGCGCGAGCCTCGAGCGATTGCTGACGGCGCTCGGCGCGAGCGCGCTCATCGGCATCATTCTCGGCGTCGCGATCGGCGTGTTGCCGTATTTGCGCGTCACGCTGGCACCCCTTATTGCAGTGGTGTCGCTGATACCGCCGCTCGCGGTCCTGCCGATTCTGTTCATCGTCGTCGGGCTCGGCGAAATGGCGAAAATCACCCTGATCATCATCGGCGTCGCGCCTGTCATCGCCCGCGACCTGGCGATGCGCGCTCAAGAGCTGCCGGGCGAACAGATCATCAAGGCGCAGACCTTGGGAGCCTCGAGCTGGCAGCTGGTGCTGCGTGTGGTGTTGCCGCAGATGTGGCCGCGGTTGGTCGACTCGCTGCGCCTGACGTTGGGCTCGGCATGGCTGTTCCTGATCGCCGCGGAGGCCATCGCCTCGACCGAGGGCCTCGGCTATCGGATATTTCTGGTGCGCCGCTACCTGGCCATGGATGTCATCTTGCCGTACGTTGCGTGGATCACCTTGCTGGCGTTTACCATGGACTGGCTACTGCGGCTGCTGCGTGCCAAGGCTTTCGCCTGGGCCAAGGCCGGCGGATGACCCAGGTCACGGTGAAACGCTTGTGGAAGGAGTTCGGCACTCAAGTCGTGCTCGAGAACGTCAACCTGCATGTCGACGATCACGAATTCGTGACCATCGTCGGCGCATCCGGCTGTGGCAAGACGACGTTCTTGAGAATGCTGCTGGGCGTCGAGGCGCCGAGCCGAGGGGAGTTCCTGATCGACGGTGAGCCTCTAGCGTCGGAGCCCGGGCCGGATCGCGGCATCGTGTTCCAGCGCTATTCGTTGTTTCCGCACATGAGCGTGCGCCAGAACCTGCTGTTGGGCCTGGAGTTGCGCGGCTCGCCGCTGTTCGGCCGGTTGTTCGGCGCGACGCGGCGGCGCGCCCTGGAGCGCGCCGACGAGCTATTGGAGGCGGTCGGATTGCAAGGCGCCCGGGACAAATATCCGCAGCAGCTTTCGGGGGGCATGCAGCAGCGATTGTCGATTGCGCAATCTGTCATCTGCGAACCGAAGATCCTGTTGCTGGACGAGCCGTTCGGCGCCCTCGACCCGGGCATCACGGCGGACATGCACACCCTCATCATCAAGCTCTGGAACATGAACAAGATGACCATTTTCATGGTGACGCACGATCTGCAGGAGAGCTTCGAACTCGGCACGCGGCTCCTGGTTTTCGACAAGATTCGCGTCGATCCGCAGTCGCCGGACGCTTTTGGCGCGACCATTACCTTTAACATTCCCCTCAAAGGTCGGCGGGCGCAGATCCCGGAGGTTGCGCGGGGCTGAATCGCGTCCCGCGCAACCCCGCCCTCGCTAGCGATCCCGCAGGCGATACACCGCCAGGCTGTTGGTGACGTCATCGATGACGGCGTAATTGAACGGTCCTTCGGACAGGGTGTCGAGGCCAAAGGCCCCGCCTTGACTCGAGTCGACGTTGTACTCGCGGACAAAATGCCCCCCGGTCGTGAATTCCACGATTTCGCTGGGGTGCAGGACGTCGGCATTGACCGCATCGCCATTGGCGGTCAACAGATTTCCGTTCGGCGCAAAGCGCAGCGCCAAGGGACCCCGCAAGTGCTCGTCGGCGAACGCCACGCTGCCCCGCACCACCTCGGTACTACGGCTGCCCGCATTCGATATTTCATAGATCGTGTTGTCCGCAGTCGATGCGACGTAGAGCTTTCCCGTAGCGCCATCGAAGGCGAGACCGGTCGGACCGAGAATCAGGGCCGCAGAATTCGGCACATGCGGGTAGCCGGTCGCTATCAAGGTCTTCTTGAGCAGCGTCACGCCTTTCGCAGCCACTGCCACATCGAGGCGGGAAACGGTTCCATTGAGAACATTCGACACGAACAGACGTGCCCAGTCGCCGTGATCGTCAACCGCCAGATCCCAAGGACCGTCCAACAGCTTGGGATCGGTCAGCGTCTCGACCCATTGGCCGTGCCGATCGATCACTTGCAGAGCACCTTGGCCGATCGTTGCGACGGTGCCGTCCGTGGTCGGTACATTGCCGACGATCACGAAGCCGCCGCGCAACACGCCGAGTGCCGTGCTCAAGCCGGGCAGGCGGCTGGTTGGCCGCAAATCCAACTGCTCGAAGAAAATTTTCCGCGCGAGCGAATAGCCGTTGGTGTGCAGGCCGCTGGAGGCGATGCCGATGACGACGTCGCCGGCCTTGACGGTCTTCTGGCCGTTGAGCATGCGGGATTTCTCGACGACGCCGACGATCGTGCCGCTGACGTCGTATTCGCCCGGCTGGTAGAAGCCGGGCATCTGGGCGGTCTCGCCGCCGATGAGGGCG
>CAYRAC010000391.1:0-4601 GCA_964422045.1 uncultured Steroidobacteraceae bacterium | reverse complement strand
GCCCACACCCTTCTCTCCCGTCGCGACGGTCCTCGGTGCCGTAGTGCTTGCGCTCGCGTGCGTATGCTGGCTGCTCTTCTTCATTCAGCACATCGCGCTTGCCATCAGCGTCAATCGGATCGTCGACAGGATTGCCGCCGAGACGGAGGCGGTGATCGATGAAATGATGCCCTGGCCGCGCCAAGAAGTTTCCCTCCCAAAGCAGGAGCTGCCGCAAGGACATATCTTCGAATTGACCATAGCGAGCGAGCGCTCCGGGTATATTCGGTTCATCGACGTCGACCGGCTGCTCGCTGTGGCGAAATTCCATCGCATCAGCGTGCGCGTGCTGCGCCGGGTCGGCCACTTCGTCCCTGCGCATGTCGCCTTGTTGGCGGTGTCCAAGTCGGAGCGGCTCCCGCCGGAAGGAAAGGCGGCGCTGCTCGGGGCGTTCGATATCGGCGCCTCGCGCACGCTGCAGCAGGATGTGGAGTTCGGCGTGCTGCAGATCGTGGACATCGCTTTGCGAGCCATATCCCCCGCTGTGAACGACCCGAGTACGGCGATCAGCTGTGTCGATCAATTGAGCCGCATTCTGATCCGGTTCATCTCGCGCGAACCTCCAGCCTCGATGCTATACGATCTGCCCGGCGTGCCCCGCGTGATCCTGGCCTGGATCGATTTCGACGGGCTGCTCGATGCGGCCTTCGAACAGACGCGTCTGTACTCGAAAACCGACGTTGCGGTAAGCCTGCGCATGCTGCGCGCGCTGGGCGACATCTCCTCGACCACGGCAGTGCCGGCGTTTCGGCGTACGCTCGCGCAGCGCGGCCGCCGAATCGCCGCGGGCTGCGCCGCCCGGCTGGGAGACGAGGATCTCGGGAAGATGGACGAGCGGCTGCGCACGCTCGAGCGTCTCCTGGCGCAGGTCGAGACGGCAGGAGCGTGATCGCCGGCAGATCATCAGAATTTGAGATCTAGAATCTCTGTGCAAGGCCCGCATAGAGCTGCTTGCGAGGCGTCACTTTATTCAACCCGAAGTTGCCGCCTAAATCGATCTGCAGATTTGGGGTCAGTGCGTAAGTGAGTGCCTCATCCAGGGTATAGACGGGGGGGTCTTGCGATTCGAAGTACTGGGACGTAAAAATTTCGGTGTAAATAGTCCATCGCCTGTCGAGCGGGTGGCTCACGTTGATCAAAAAATCAACCGCGGCATGATATGCATTCCCCACGTCGTTCTTCAGAAAATCCCCTTCCGGCATGACGATGATGGTAAAGCCGCCGGGCGCATTGAAGCTTACAGGCAGAATGATCCCCCCTTCCACTTTGCCGTTGCCAAGCCCCGACCGTGCCGTCGGAAACTTGAGGTAGGGCAACACGGCGATACTAACAGTGCCTTGATCATCGCCGAGCACATTGATCTTCAATCGTCCGAAGGTATCGCCGATACCAGAAACGCTCACGTGACCGGCCGCGGTTTTGGTTGTCAGCGATTCGTACGGCGTAATCTGCAGTTCCGCGTCGATGGTATTGGTCAGCCCGACCTTGAGTGTCGGGTCGATCACGGTCCAATCATGTGTTGTCGTCCCGTTGGTATTTCCGTAGCCAAAGACGGCAAGATCAGTCTCGTATTGAAAATGCCCGGCATCGACTGTGTAGGGGCTATTGGCTTTGGGGGGCCGATCCGTGCTAAAGGACCGCATCTCATCGTCGGGGGTTGGATCAAACAGGCTGTAATCGCTCTTATTCGGATTTACCGAATCATCCGCCGATGCAAGTGAGAATGTCGCCAGCGACAGCGCAGCCAAAACTCCTGCTCGGCATCCGAGCTGATTCGAAAGCCGATCCGACATTAGAATGGGATCATTCGCTTATCGGTGCGACGCATCCAACCGGACCTCGGAGTGTTTGCGGCATGGTACCGTTCGCCCGGGATGTTCGCTAAGCTTTGACCCGATCCGGCAGGAGAATAAGACTTGATCAGCCACACGATTCTGAAGTGCGTCGGCCGGGGCAGCGTCGCGGCTCTGTTCTCGAGCGCCGTGTTTGCCGCGGCCGTTCCGAGCATGCCCGGCAACCTCGACGCTGCGCGGCTCAAGGCTGCGGATAAGGAGCCGCAAAACTGGTTCACGGCCGGCCGCGACCAGAATGGCAGCTATTTTTCCCCGTTGGCGAACATCGGCGCGGCCAACGTCAAGCAGCTCGGCTTCGCTTGGGCTTACGATCTCGGCTATCCGATGCGCGGCCAGGAAGCAACCCCGATTGTCATCGACGGTGTCATGTATACCTCGGGCACCTGGGGCTATGTGTATGCGGTCGATGCGGCCAGCGGCAAGGAACTCTGGCGCTACGACCCGAAGCCCAACTACTTCATCGGCAGACACCCGTGCTGCGATCTGGTCAACCGCGGCGTCGCGGTTTGGAAAGGCAAGGTCTATGTCGCCTCCGTGGATGGACGGCTGCATGCGCTGAGCGCCGCGACCGGCAAGAAAATCTGGGAAGCGGACACGATCACCGATCACAAGCTCCCCTACTCGAGCACCGGCGCGCCGCAAATCGCCGGCAATGTCGTCATCATCGGCAACAGCGGCGCCGACATGGGTCATACCGCGGTGCGCGGCTATGTCGCGGCTTACGATGTGGAGACGGGCGCATTCAAATGGCGCTTCTATACGGTTCCTCCGGCGGTCGGAAAGCCCTATGAGAATCCGGAGCTGGCGCAAGCCGACAAGACTTGGGATCACGGTCGCAAGCCTGAATTCAACGGCGGCGGAACGGCATGGGACGGGTTCGCCTACGATCCTGACTTGAACCTGGTCTACTTCGGCACCGCCAATGCGGCACCGTACGATCTGCGGCAGCTCGGACCTGCGAAGCTCGACAGCCTGTATACCGCATCCATCGTGGCGCTCGACGCGACCAGCGGGCGCATGGCCTGGTACTACCAAACCACGCCGCACGACAGCTGGGATTACGACTCGGTTCAGAAAATGATTCTTGCCGAGTTGCCGCTCGGCGGCGCCCCGCGGTCGGTCATCATGCAGGCATCGAAGAACGGCTTCTTCTACGTTCTCGACCGCAAGACCGGCGAGCTCCTCTGCGCAAAGAACTATACCTACGTCAACTGGGCATCCCACATCGACATGAAAACCGGCCGCCCGGTGGTGGTTTCCGCGGCGGCCGATTGGTATAGCTCGCCGAAGAACGTTTATCCCTCTTGGTCGGGTGGCCATACCTGGAACCCGATGTCCTTGAGTGCACAGACGCATCTGGTCTACATCCCGGTCATCGATCAACCCGCGGTGTGGATCGATTTGCAGCACAACGGCGGGCGGGTTAAGTACATCGAAGGGTTCTTTACGGTGAACGGGGTCTATCCCGATGACACTTACGATGCGGCCGCTCTCAAGAGCCTGTTTGGACCGCTGCCGGATTTGCACGCGCTGCGCGCAACGCGCAAGGTCAATTTGGTCCGCGAGCTGCTGCGCGCCTGGGACCCGGTGGCTCAAAAGATTGTCTGGGAACACGAGACCTCGTCGGGAATCCGCGGCTACGACGGCGGCACGATGTCGACCGCGGGGAACTTGGTGTTCCAGGGACGCGGCAGCGGCGAACTCTGGGTCTACGCCGCCGACACCGGCAAGGTGCTCAAGGTGATCAAGACCGGCAGCCACATCATGGCGTCGCCGATGACCTATTCCGTCGGCGGCGAGCAGTTCGTCGCGGTGCAAGCGGGCTACGGCGGGACGGCAATCACGGTCGGGCCCATTCCCCCGAGCAGTGCGGCTCTCAAGTATCAGAACACCAATCGGATCATTGCCTTCAAGATCGGCGGTGGCGCGGTACCGACACCGCCGGCGCGCATCGACGCACCGTTTGAGAAGCCGCCGGCGGCGACCGCCACTCAGGCGCAAATCGAGGCCGGCGAAGTCAAATTCACCGAACAGTGCACACGCTGTCATCAACTGGGCCCGAGCAGCACGCCTGATCTGCGCAAGCTCAATGCCGGGCTGCATGCAGCCTTCAAGGACATCGTGTTGAAAGGCGTGCTGGCGCCGGCGGGCATGGAGCGCTTCGACGACATTTTGAGCGAGACGGACGTCGACAACATCCATGCCTACTTGATCGACCAGAGTTGGCTTGCCTATCGACAGCAGCAAAGCGCGGCGGCGCGCCCTTGAGTCGATGACGCTGAAATCCGTATCTATCCGCTCGGCCACGCCTCAGGACGTCCCGGCGCTTGCAACTCTCGTGCAGCGCTACTGGGAATTCGAATCCTTGGGCGGTTTTTCTCGAGCGCGCATCGAGATGCTGCTCGGCGATCTTTTGTCGAAGCCGGACCGCGGCGCCTGTTGGTTGGCGGAGGCTCAGGGCAAGGTGTGCGGGTACTTGTTGGCGGTTTTCGTGTTCAGCCTCGAACACGGCGGTTTGATGGCGGAGATCGACGAATTGTTCGTGAGCGACGAGTTGCGCTCGGTAGGAGCGGGCTCGCTGCTGCTGGCGCGCGCCGACCGCGACCTCGCGGAGCGCGGGCTGACGCGTTTGCAGTTACAGCTTGGCGTCGACAATCACCGTGCGCGGCACTTCTATGAACGGCACGGTTTTGCGCGGCGGCAGGGCTA
>CAYRAC010000390.1:0-4604 GCA_964422045.1 uncultured Steroidobacteraceae bacterium | reverse complement strand
GAATCATGTGCTTTTTGCCCCACTGGGTGTCATTTGCCTCCGCTACACCCGCGGCCAAAGAGGAGTCGAATGCCCGCGGGGATAGCACCACGGCGACGAGCCGTCCATGCTTCACGATGTCCACACGCCCCAATGCCGCAACATCGTCCAGAAGGCCGCCGAAATTGTTCTTGGCGTCACTAGCGGAAATATTTTTTGCCATTTAGCTATTTTAGCTAAAATAGGCGATACTGCAAATATGACATAATGCAGTCATCAGCCGTGGTAGCGGTGGCACGTTGGATCACAAACGACGTTAGGGACCAGTCGCAGGTTCAATCCTGTCACCCCAACCACCACAATCAAATACCTATAGCCGACATCGGTCGACGCAAACGCGTTGACACCCTTATTGCGCCCGTCTGCGGCGGTGAGACTTGTGTCACTGCTCAGCCGTGTCACAGCCATGCAATTCAATTTGTGCGGGTCTTGCCAGCGACTACTCAAGGGCTCGTGCACGAAACTTTCCGTATGTCGCAGACGACCAAGATCAACAATTACCCTTCATATGATGCCCTGATACGCGGATTGATCGCGGGCGCGCAAGTCGTGGGTTTTTTCCGGCCGGACGGAAAATGTGTTTGGATTTCGGTCAAGAAGGCAGCACCGAACCTCAGGCTGGTGGTGAAGGAGGTGCTGCGAACCGCCCGCAGCGTGCGCAATGTAGAGGCTGAAGAGGTGAGCTTCGCGCTACCGCTGCGCGGGAAGCGCGGTGTCGTAGGCATCGTGGCCCTGTCGGTGTCGATGAGCGAGAGCGACAACTGGGATATGTCTCTCGCGCGGATCGAGACCGCATTGCAGCCCGTGGTCACCGTGCTCACCCACGAGCTGGGGGCTCAAGTTCCAGAACCGAAGACCAAGGTCTTGACTGAGCGCACCGAAGAACTCGAGTGGCTGTTCTCTGTCACGTCGGGGTTGCGGTCCGGATCGAGCGAGTCCGCGGCAGTGGAGCAGCTCCTTGCCGCGGCCGTCGAGCGCATGAAGGCATCCTACGGGGGGCTTGCGGTAACCGAGAAGCGGCTCAACGTCACCTACGCATCGCCTACGCGGGGCGATCCTGCTGCAGGCGTCGCCTATACCCAGGCGCAGCCGCATTTGATGAACTTCGTGCAGCGCCAGAAAAAGCCGATGGTCATCAACAAGCCGGCGCCCGGTCGCGCGGATCTGCTCAAGCACAAGATCTTGGCGGTTCCCATCCTCCAGACCGGCAAGGTGGCGGGGCTGCTCGCCTTTTACAGGCCATTTGATAATGCGGATTTCGGCCGCCGCGAGCAATACCTCGGCCGGCACATTGCTCGGCAAATCGGCGCTTTGCTGGACAGCCAGTACGATCTGGCCACGGGGCTATACACTCGGGTGGCCTTCGAACAGCAGGTCAATCAATTACTCACTGGGCGCCCGGACCGCGTGCATTCCCTGGTCTACATCGATATCGACGAATTGAATCTGGTGAATGAGGCGTTCGGTTACGAGGCAGGGGATGAACTCATCCTGAGAGTTGCCGAATCATTGCGGCCGCCCGGGCTGCCGGCCGATGCCATAGCGGCGCGAACCGCCGGCGATCGTTTCCTGCTGTTTCTCCCAGGATACGACGCGGCCGCGGCGCGCGAATGCGCCGTCAATCTGCAGAAGCTGGTTGCCGCAATCACGGTTGGCGCCGGCTCGCGGCGCTTGACGGTGTCATTCAGCTGCGGCACCAGCCGCCTGCTCGAGATTGATCAGCCTGTGGCCCGCGCGATTGCCGCCGCAGAGCTCGCTTGCAAAACGGCGAAGGAGCGCGGGCGCAACCGCTGCGAGGTCTATCTGGACGTGGATGAAAGCATGATGCGGCGCCGGATCGATATCACCGGCTTGGGAAAGCTACGCGATGCTCTTTCCCATGATCGCTTCGTGCTTTACGGGCATCGCATCGCCCCCATCGGTGATCTGTCCGCGACCGCCGCCCTGGAATGCTTGGTGTGCATGCGCAACCCAGACGGAACCGTGGTGCCGACTGGCGAACTGATGTCGACAGCGCAACGGTTCAAGCTGCTTAAGGAAATCGACGAGTGGGGGATCAAGAATGCGCTGAGGATGCTCGCGCCGCATGCATCCATGATGCTGCACTCGGGAATGCGGATGGTGGTTAACATCTCCGGCGAGTCCCTGAACGATGAGCACCTTGTTGCGCGCATCGCCGAATGGGTACGCGCATCCAAGGTGCCCCCTGGGCGCATTACTTTTGAGGTCGGGGAGACCGCCGCAGTATCCAACCTGCCCCTCGCAAACAAGCTGATGTCTGGTTTGCGGCAAATGGGGTGCCGATTCGCACTCGACGGGTTCGGTACTGGCGTGAATTCCCTTTCGTACCTCAAGTGTTTGCCGGTGCACAGCGTGAAGATCGACGGCAGTTACGTGCGCGACGTTGCGACCAACCCGCGCTCCGCCGCCATGGTGCGCGCGATTGTGGAACTGGCGCGGGAACTCGACATCGAAAGCGTGGCCGATCTCGTCGAATCCGATGCCGTGCTCGCCAAGCTGCGCGAACTCGGGGTCGACTTTGTTCAGGGCGGACGGATTCACCAGCCGGAGGATCTCAAGTCGTTCCTCGATACAGAGGCGCGAGCCGCCTCGCAGGTTGTGCGTCAAGTCGCGCTGATCGATTGAGGTCCTGACGGGCTACGCGCGTTCAAAGATCGCGGCAATACCCTGGCCGCCTCCGATGCACATCGTCGCGAGCGCATACCGTGCATTGATTCTTTGCATCTCGTACAGCGCCTTGGTGGTAATGATAGCGCCGGTGGCGCCAACCGGATGGCCCAACGAAATTCCGGAGCCGTTGGGATTGACTTTTTCCTCGTCAAGATCCAATTCGCGCATTACTGCGCAGGCCTGCGCGGCGAAGGCTTCGTTGGCCTCGATCACGCCGAGATCGTGCGCTTTCAATCCGGCACGTTCGAGCGCCAACTTGGTCGCCGGCACTGGACCGATACCCATATATGAAGGCTCAACGCCGGCGTGAGCGTACGCGACCAGGCGCGCAATCGGCTTGAGGTTCAACTTGCGCACCGCATCGCCGGAAGCCAGCACAACCGCCGCCGCGCCATCGTTGATGCCGGACGAATTGCCGGCCGTGACGACACCGCCTTCCTTGAACGCGGGCTTGAGCTTGGCTAGCGCCGCCAGAGTTGTGTCGCCGCGCACGTGTTCATCCGTGTCGAACACCGCGATTCCCTTGCGCGTCTTGATCTCGATGGGTTGAATCTGGCTCCTGAAACGCCCCTCATTTATCGCCCGGGCCGCCCGTTGTTGACTGCTGACCGCCAAGGCATCCTGGGATTCCCGGCTGATTTCATAGCGCTGTGCGACGTTCTCGGCGGTGCTCCCCATGTGCGAGCGATCGAAGGGATCTTGCAAAATACCCAATGTGTAGTCGAGCGCTTCGGTGTTGCCGAGTCTCGCCCCCCATCGCTGCGAAGCCGAAACGTAAGGTCCGCGGCTCATCGATTCCGCTCCCGCGCCAATTGCCACTTCGGCGTCGCCCAATAGAATGCACTGCGCAGCGCAAATAATCGCCTGCAGGCCGGAGCCGCAAAGCCGGTTGACGTTGAATGCGGGCGCTTCTTTCGGGACACCGGCATTCATCGCCGCGACCCGACTCAGATATGCATCGCGCGGCTCGGTGGGAATCACATTCCCCATGACCACATGTTCGATCCGCTCCGCGCCGGCCCCCGAACGTGCGATGGCCGCGCGCACCACGGCAGTGGCCAAATCCGACAACGGCACATCTTTCAGCGATCCGCCAAAACTGCCAATGGCGGTGCGCACGGCAGCCACGGCGTAGACTTCTCTTTGCATGTACGGATATTCCTTGTGTGGCAACCGCGTGCGCCGAGTGCCCTCTCAGCGGCGCGCAAAACGCGCTCTATAGCGCCGATCATTCTCATGTCGCCCGCGCTTCACAATTATACCATCTGGCGATTTCCGTCAATTTCTTGCTGCGCCGGCGCGAGCGCATTGGCCTGTTCGGCCAGGACAATATGGGCTCGTGGTCATCGCGGATCATCCTGTATTCGGTTCACCCTCTAATTGCGCTCGTCCGATTGGGTTTGATTGTCGTACGTGATAGTCCTTCGCCATGGTCGTGCGTAGCTCGCGGGACTTGAATTTCCAATGCTGATCGACCTTCCTGACTCGGTCGAAGTATTGGCCATAAAGGACTCCGTCCGGCCGTTCCTTCGCGTAACGGTGAATTGCTAGGACAACAGAGCGTACGTCCGCCTCGGTGTCATCGATGAAATCGATGCATATGTTGGAGTTGTGGTGACTGGTCGCACGAAAGAAGGTGCCAATGCCATCGAGAGTCTTTTTGTAAGCCACCATTCCTTCGGCGCCAAAATTGGGCGCGTAGCTTACTTTGCATTGATCCACGAACAAGGCGGCCATTTCGCTTGGCCTATTCATGTCCAGAGCGTAAGAGTAGTCGTACAAGAGCCGTGCTATCGCGCGCTCCTCGATCAGCTTGCTTAAATCGTCCATATTCGCTCCGCAGCGGTCTGCCATTACTTTGTTCGTCAACATTT
>CAYRAC010000389.1:0-4605 GCA_964422045.1 uncultured Steroidobacteraceae bacterium | reverse complement strand
GCACGCCGGCCAAAGCCGTCGAAGCGATCCGCGTTGACGCCGCGCGGCGCCGGCTACAGGGCGACGATCACCAGTAATCGTCTGTGAAGCACACCAAGAATGTCCGCTCTGCATTCAGGGACTCGAATGCAATCAATTGCGTGGCGCGGCCGGAGTCGAGCGGCCAGGTGAGGCATTGATGGGCTTCGCCAATAGATAGCGATCCCCCAACCAGGCGACCGCTCTGGCGATGGCTGAACTATAGTTTACCGTGGGTAGCGATTCGAGCCGGTGATTTGCTTTGTCGGTCATGTGGGGTCTCCAGAAGAAGACATTCGAAAAAAAATCAGCGCACCGCAAACCGCGCGATGTAGTCATCGTCCGCGGGACATCCAACCCTCTGCCCGGACGCGGATTCACCCTGATGTGAGTGATCGCTAACGGCGGCTTGTGAGGCGACCCACAGTCGACCGGTATGCGCACACTCATAACCGTATTGGTATAAGGAGCGCATGGTCGAAGTGTGAAAATCAAACGGAGCAAGGTTCGGGTAAGCCGTCGGGATCGCCGAGTATTGTAGATTCGCTCCCTGCAGTCGCGCGGTGGTTGCGGTCAGTTCCAGAGTGGTCCTCGTCATGTGGGTCAGGCCTGTAGAAATGCTTCGAGACACAATCGTCCTGAAATGCAACTGGACGGACTTGGGTTGTTCGCTCAATTGTCCATCGACGATGACATACACCTCGGGCGGCGAGTGATCGGTAACCTGTCCGGCCGCGTGCAGCAAGGCGGAAGGGACGAGAAAGGGCACAGTCGTGGTCCCATCGACGTGAGCCTCACTGTAGTCCCCCTGCTCCCCTTGAACCCGGATGATCACCGGCGGAAACAGGCCCGGGACGCTGGCCGATGCAACCAAGACATCCCGAAAGAGCGCGTTTGCATTGGGACCGCCGTTCATCGCGATGGACCCCATATCCCAGATGACGGTCTCTCCGGTATCAACGTTGGTGGTTGCCACCAACAACAGACGCCCTGAAGCTGCCTCGTTCGCCACCGCTTGAATGAGTGCATCGCTCAAGTAGTGGTCGACCAGTTGCTCGAGCGGCCTGCCTCGATACACGCTGGAGTTGAAGATCATGCCGAGTCCGCGTGGCTGCAGGAGGTGCTCGGCGCGTCCGCTGGTGTAGGAGTCGATGAGTTGTTGATCCCATTCGGGACCCAGAAAGGCGTAAGCCGCGAGGAAGGCGCCGGCACTCACCCCGGTGACGACGGAGAATCGCGGGCGCACTCCCGCCTGCGTGAGTCCTACCAGAGCGCCCGCGCCGAACGCCCCGTCGGCGCCGCCGCCCGAAAGAGCGAGGATGGTGACGGGCTCACCTCCGCGCAAATCTTGAGCTCGCCGCGCCACACTGCCTATGGAGACATCCGCGAAGCGATGATCGGCACCCATCACCCGGATGCCGCCCGGCGAGTCAGCCGTGGCTTCCAGCGGCGGCGATGGTTGCCTCACGACAGTACAGCCCAGAAGACCGGAAAGGCTGAGGACGCACACGAGCAGGACGGCAGCCGTCGTTTTCATGAACGCAGCGAGGTCGGCGGCCAATACCGATGAACCAACCCGGTCAGGGCGATGAGGTAGCCGCCGGGCAAACTTAAGAGCGCTAGGTGAGGCGTCAATTCCTGCAGCACCAGGCGGGCGCGGCGGAACAAGAGCATGCGAAGACTTTCCATCATTTTCCTCGCCCGCCACCAGAGCAGCAGAAGCCGGAGCCCGGCCAATGCCGCGCGACGATCCTGTGATGTGCGAAATCGGGTGAGTCATGGGTTGGGTACTCCTTGTCTGTCGAATCGTTTAGACGAACCATCTGATAGCGCCCGCGAATACCCGTTTTTATGGGATTTCGCGGGTGTCCGTCAGAAGGACTGGTCTTCTCACAACCTTCTAACTAGGATGCTAAAATATCGGTTGCTTGTCCTCAATGACGTATATCCCTGAAATCCTGCCAAGCCATGCCACCGAAAAAAGCACCGCCATCGAAGCAACGTCGCATCGTCTTCACCGTGTATCCCGGTGTTTCCCTGCTCGACTTGTCAGGCCCGCTTGAAGCGTTCCGCGTCGCCGATGCATTCTCGGCGCCGCGGGGTCAGAGCGGCATGTATGAGTGCGTTGTCGTGTCATCGCGCGGTGGCGCCGTGATGACTGCCGACGGCTTGGAGATCAACACCACGTCGATGCGCAACGCCGCCAAGAAGCCGATCGACACGCTCGTGGTGCCGGGCGGCTTTCGGGTTGAGGACGTGACGCGCGACCTCGCGCTCGCGCTGATCGAGCAGGACACCGGCAGGAAGGTCTCGATCGAAGTCGCGCGCATGCTCGTGGTCTACCTCAAACGCTCAGGCGGCCAATCACAGTACAGCGCCTTGCTTGAAGCGCAGGCGGAATCGGACTCAAACACCTTCGCCGACCTGGAACTCTGGATCGCCGAGCACCTGACGGAAAACCTTCGAGTCGAGGCGCTCGCCGAGCGTGTGAACATGAGTCCCCGCAACTTCGCGCGGGCCTACTCGAAGATGCGCGGCCGCACGCCGGCCAAAGCCGTCGAAGCGATCCGCGTTGACGCCGCGCGGCGCCGGCTACAGGGCGACGATCACCAGTAATCGTCTGTGAAGCACACCAAGAATGTCCGCTCTGCATTCAGGGACTCGAATGCAATCAATTGCGTGGCGCGGCCGGAGTCGAGCGGCCAGGTGAGGCATTGATGGGCTTCGCCAATAGATAGCGATCCCCCAACCAGGCGACCGCTCTGGCGATGGCTGAACTATAGTTTACCGTGGGTAGCGATTCGAGCCGGTGATTTGCTTTGTCGGTCATGTGGGGTCTCCAGAAGAAGACATTCGAAAAAAAATCAGCGCACCGCAAACCGCGCGATGTAGTCATCGTCCGCGGGACATCCAACCCTCTGCCCGGACGCGGATTCACCCTGATGTGAGTGATCGCTAACGGCGGCTTGTGAGGCGACCCACAGTCGACCGGTATGCGCACACTCATAACCGTATTGGTATAAGGAGCGCATGGTCGAAGTGTGAAAATCAAACGGAGCAAGGTTCGGGTAAGCCGTCGGGATCGCCGAGTATTGTAGATTCGCTCCCTGCAGTCGCGCGGTGGTTGCGGTCAGTTCCAGAGTGGTCCTCGTCATGTGGGTCAGGCCTGTAGAAATGCTTCGAGACACAATCGTCCTGAAATGCAACTGGACGGACTTGGGTTGTTCGCTCAATTGTCCATCGACGATGACATACACCTCGGGCGGCGAGTGATCGGTAACCTGTCCGGCCGCGTGCAGCAAGGCGGAAGGGACGAGAAAGGGCACAGTCGTGGTCCCATCGACGTGAGCCTCACTGTAGTCCCCCTGCTCCCCTTGAACCCGGATGATCACCGGCGGAAACAGGCCCGGGACGCTGGCCGATGCAACCAAGACATCCCGAAAGAGCGCGTTTGCATTGGGACCGCCGTTCATCGCGATGGACCCCATATCCCAGATGACGGTCTCTCCGGTATCAACGTTGGTGGTTGCCACCAACAACAGACGCCCTGAAGCTGCCTCGTTCGCCACCGCTTGAATGAGTGCATCGCTCAAGTAGTGGTCGACCAGTTGCTCGAGCGGCCTGCCTCGATACACGCTGGAGTTGAAGATCATGCCGAGTCCGCGTGGCTGCAGGAGGTGCTCGGCGCGTCCGCTGGTGTAGGAGTCGATGAGTTGTTGATCCCATTCGGGACCCAGAAAGGCGTAAGCCGCGAGGAAGGCGCCGGCACTCACCCCGGTGACGACGGAGAATCGCGGGCGCACTCCCGCCTGCGTGAGTCCTACCAGAGCGCCCGCGCCGAACGCCCCGTCGGCGCCGCCGCCCGAAAGAGCGAGGATGGTGACGGGCTCACCTCCGCGCAAATCTTGAGCTCGCCGCGCCACACTGCCTATGGAGACATCCGCGAAGCGATGATCGGCACCCATCACCCGGATGCCGCCCGGCGAGTCAGCCGTGGCTTCCAGCGGCGGCGATGGTTGCCTCACGACAGTACAGCCCAGAAGACCGGAAAGGCTGAGGACGCACACGAGCAGGACGGCAGCCGTCGTTTTCATGAACGCAGCGAGGTCGGCGGCCAATACCGATGAACCAACCCGGTCAGGGCGATGAGGTAGCCGCCGGGCAAACTTAAGAGCGCTAGGTGAGGCGTCAATTCCTGCAGCACCAGGCGGGCGCGGCGGAACAAGAGCATGCGAAGACTTTCCATCATTTTCCTCGCCCGCCACCAGAGCAGCAGAAGCCGGAGCCCGGCCAATGCCGCGCGACGATCCTGTGATGTGCGAAATCGGGTGAGTCATGGGTTGGGTACTCCTTGTCTGTCGAATCGTTTAGACGAACCATCTGATAGCGCCCGCGAATACCCGTTTTTATGGGATTTCGCGGGTGTCCGTCAGAAGGACTGGTCTTCTCACAACCTTCTAACTAGGATGCTAAAATATCGGTTGCTTGTCCTCAATGACGTATATCCCTGAAATCCTGCCAAGCCATGCCAGCGAAAAAAGCACCGCCATCAAAGCAACGTCGCATCGTCTTCACCGTGTATCCCGG
>CAYRAC010000388.1:0-4609 GCA_964422045.1 uncultured Steroidobacteraceae bacterium | reverse complement strand
CCCGCGCCGCTGGTCGTGCCGCACACCATGACGGCACGAGCTCGCGCGCTCACTCGCCGTAGAACTCCAGCGCGATTTCACGCAGCAACCCGGTCACATAGCCGCCGAAGGAGCGCCATACTTCAAGATGAAAGGCGTCGGCGCGCGTGCGCCAAAGCACGATGTCGGCCTTGGAGAGAACGGTGCGGGTACACATGCCCAGCGGAAATTCATCGAGATCCAAATCGAGCGGACAGGCGCCGTTCAAAATGGCAGCCGCATGCGGGCCGCTTATTTCGAGCGCGAATTGCCGATGACTCACGTCCACGAGCGCGTGCGGTGTCGTGCCGAGCGCCTGCTCGAGAGCAGCAAGGGTGCTGCCGGCGGAATCGGGGTCGGCGGCCAACAGCAGAAATTCATCGGGACCGAGCCACAGAGTCGCACGGCCATCGCCGACCACGGCGCGGCATGCCTCCTCCGAGAAGGCGACGCCCCAGGCGGCGGCAGCCGCCGACCGCGCCGCGGCGTCACCCTGAAAAACGAGCCGCAGCGCCGGCGGCAGCGCCTTGAGCCAGGGGCGCGCGGCAATCGCCGGCAAGGTGCGTGCGGCGGATTCAACCATTGATGCGTGCTCCGCTCGGATCGTAGAACACGGCGGACACCACTTCGACGGGGATGTCGCGATCGGGCATCGGTACGCTGAGCGTCTGTCCGAGTCGGGCGCGCCCGCCCGCGATGACCGCCATGGCAATCGAATGTCCAAGCACGCTGCTGGCGTAGGAGGAGGTCACGTGACCGATCAGTTGCATCGGCGGCCTCTGGCCCGGGATCGCGGCGACCTGCGCGCCTTCTTCGAGCACCGTAGCGGGTTCCTTGGTGCGCAGCCCAACCAGCTGCTTGCGATCGGGCGCTTTCATCGAGGCGCGTTCGAGCGAGCGCTTGCCGACAAAATCGCGCTTGTTCTTGCCGACCGCCCAGGCAAGTCCGGCATCATCGGGGGTCACCGTGCCATCGGTGTCCTGGCCGACGATGATGTAGCCCTTCTCCGCGCGCAGTACGTGCATGGTTTCCGTGCCGTACGCCGTAATGCCGTGCGCCAGGCCGGCCGCGTGGACCGCCTCCCAAACCTTCAGACCGTAATCCGACGGCACGTTGATTTCGAATCCGAGCTCACCCGTGAAGCTGACGCGAAACAGCAGCATCGGCACGCCGCAAATGCGGCCGCGCGCGACGCTCATGTGCGGCCAGGTGGCGGCGCTGATGTCAAGGCCCTCGACCAAGGGCTCGAGCACCTGACGCGCGTTCGGACCCTGCACTGCAATGACCGCCCACTGCTCGGTAGTCGAGGTCAGCCAGACCTTGAGCTCCGGCCACTCTGTCTGACGATAGTCTTCCATCAGCGCGAGAACGCGCGGCGCACCGCCGGTGGTGGTGGTGACGTGGAAGCGGTCGGTGCCGGTGCGTGCGACGACGCCGTCATCGAAGATGAAGCCGTCCTCACGCAGCAATATCCCGTAACGCGAGCGGCCGACTGCGAGGTTGGACCAATTGTTGACGTACAAGCGGTTCATGAACTCGGCGGCGTCCGGCCCGACGACCTCGATCTTGCCGAGTGTCGAGGCGTCGAATAAGCCGCAGGCGCTGCGCACCGCGCGGCACTCGCGCGCCACCGCAGCGTGCATGTCTTCGCCGTCGCGAGGAAAATAACGGGCGCGCTTCCACAAACCGACGTTCTCGAATATCGCGCCCTGCGCCTGCGCCCAGGCGTGCGTCGGTGTGGTGCGCACCGGGTCGAACAAATCACCGCGTGAAATGCCTGCCATGCTGCCGAAAGTCACCGGCGTGTAGGGCATGCGGAACGTGGTAAGACCCACTTGCGGTACGGCAACGTCGAGCGCCTTGGCGACAATGGCCATGGCGTTCAGATTCGAAGTCTTGCCTTGATCGGTCGCCATGCCCGTCGTGGTGTAGCGCTTGACGTGTTCGATCGACCGGAAGCCCTCGCGCGTGGCGAGCGCCAGATCGCGCGCGGTCACATCGTGCTGCCAATCGACGAAGGACTTATCGCTGCTGGGTGAGGCTGCTTGCGGCAATACTCCGAGATAGGCGCCAGCGCTGCGTCTCGCGGCGTCCACCGTGAAGCGGGGCGGCGTGTGAGCGGCTTGCGGAGCGGCAGCCGCGCCGGCGGCGGCGCCATCATTGAGCACGTCGAGGAGATCGTAGACACCGCGGCAGGCGCCCGCCGAACGTTCGTTCTCAGCGGAGGCAGCCGGCACAAAAGCCTCGAGGCTCTCATCCCACTCGAGCTTGCCGCGGGATTGCGAAAACAAGTGCACGCTCGGAGTGAAGCCCCCGGACATGAGCACCAAATCGCAGGGGATTCGCGGTCCGGGTTCGACGCCCGCGCTGCCAACGCGGCCGAGCGTGATGGCGCCGACGTGCAAATCGCCTTCGGTGCCGAGCACCGTCGAGCCAGGCCGCACGTCGAGGCCGGCGCGCCGCGCGGCATCGAGCAGCGCGCCCGCGACCTCCGATCGTAAATCGGCGATGGCCGCAATGGCGACTCCAGCAGCCTTGAGGTCGAGAGCCGTCTCATACGCAGCGTCGGTGCACGTCACGACGACGGCGCGGCTGCCGGCGCGCACTCCATAGCGGTTGAGATACGTGTGCGCCGCGCCGGCGAGCAATATCCCGGGCCGATCGTTGCCTGGAAACACCAGCGGGCGTTCGATCGCTCCGGTTGCGAGCACGACGGAGCGGGCCCGAACCTGCCAGAGCCGTTCGCGCGGCTGATTGGCGGCGGGTCGCGCCAGATGATCATGCAGCCGTTGATTCAGGCCGATGAGATTGTGCGGAAAATAGCCGAACGCAGTGGTGCGGGTCAGGAGCATCACGCGGCTGTTGTTTTCGAGGACGTTGAGGCACTGCCGCAGCCAGCCGAGCGCGGGCTCACCGTCGATCCGCGCATGGACATCGCTCAGCAGGCTGCCGCCGAACTCGGCGCTCTCATCGCACAGGATCACTCGCGCACCGCTCGCGGCCGCCGCAGCTGCGGCGGCAAGCCCGGCCGGACCCGCGCCGACCACGAGCACATCGCAATGCGCATAGCGCTGCGCATAGCGATCCGGATCGGGTTGTGTCGGTGCGCGGCCCAGGCCCGCGGCGCGGCGGATCAGCGGTTCGTACAGGGACCGCCACGCCTTTTTCGGCCACATGAAAGTCTTGTAGTAGAAACCCGCGGGGAAGAATGCCGACAGTCGATCGTTGATGCGGCCGACGTCGAATCGCAAGCTGGGCCAGCGATTCTGGCTTTCGGCGATCAAGCCCTCATACAGCTCGACTTGAGTGGCGCGCAGGTTCGGTGTGGTGCGCGCGGCGTCCCGGCATACCGTCACCAACGCATTGGGTTCCTCGGATCCGGCGGCGACAATGCCGCGCGGCCGGTGATATTTGAACGAGCGGCCCGTCAAGTGCACGCCGTTCGCGAGCAGTGCCGATGCCAGCGTGTCGCCCGCAAGCCCCTGATAGGTTTGGCCGTCGAATTTGAATTCGACACGGCGCGCACGGTCCACCCGGCCGCCGTCCGGCGTGCGCCATTCGTTTTGGGTAGCGCTCACGGCGCGCGCTCGGGCAGCACCGGTTGTGCGTCGCCGGTTTTGTAGAAGGCGAGAAAATGGTCGGTCGAAGTGTCGCGCAGCGCGTTGAAAAAACGGCCGCAACCGCGCGCATGACGCCAGCGTTCGGCATATACGCCCTTGGTGTTGGTGCGCATGTACAGAAATTCCGCCCATGCTTGGTCGTCGAGCTGCGCGGGTTGGCTTGGCCGCGCCAGATGCGCCTGGCCGCCGTAGGAGAACTCGATTTCCGGACGCTTACCGCAGTAGGGGCAGACGATGACGAGCATTGGGGCCCCGTTAATGAGCGACCGCGGCTGCCGCGGCTTCGTCGATGAGATAGCCGTCGCGAAAGCGTTCGATGGTGAACGGCGCGTTGATGGGGTGCGGTTCGTCGCGTGCAATGGTCCAGGCGAAGACATGCGCCGATCCGGGGGTTGCTTTGAATCCGCCGGTGCCCCACCCGCAATTGACGTATAAGCCGGGCACCGGGGTCTTGGCGATGATCGGCGAACGATCCGGCGTTACATCGACGATGCCGCCCCAGTTGCGCAGCATCCGCAGGCGGCGAAAGTTGGGGAATAATTCGCAGATCGCGTCCAGCGTATGCGTATTGACGTGCAGCGCGCCGCGTTGGGTATACGAGGTGTAGGCATCGGTGCCGGCGCCGATCACCAGTTCCCCCTTGTCCGACTGGCTGATGTAGGCGTGGATGGTATTGGACATGACCACGCATGGAAAAATAGGCTTGATGGGTTCCGAAACCAGCGCTTGCAGCGGGAAGCTCTCGAGCGGCACGTGGACACCCGCCATGCGCATGATGACGCTGGTGTGTCCGGCGGCCGACACGCCGACATTGACGCCGGACTGCCCGATCGGCACCATATCGCCCGCCCCGGGCGGCGAACCGGGGGTGAGCGCTGCGATCTCGAACGGTGCCGCCGTGGCAGACAGGGTCGTGCCGGAAATGGCGAGATTGGCCCCGATGCTGATCGGCACGGGGGCGACGGTGCCGG
>CAYRAC010000387.1:0-4612 GCA_964422045.1 uncultured Steroidobacteraceae bacterium | reverse complement strand
GCTGGTGCTCGAGCCGCGCATGCCGAGCTTGTCGAGCTTTTGCGCCGCAGCGAATCCTTTGAAGTCCTTCTCGATGATGAAGGCGCTGATGCCGCGCGCGCCCGCCTGCGGCGCGGTCTTCGCATACACCACCAGCACATCGGCCTCCGGGCCGTTGGTGATCCACATCTTGCGGCCGTCGAGCACGTAGCGATCGCCGTGCAGCGCCGCCTTGAGCTGCATGGAGACGACGTCGGATCCGGCGCCGGGCTCGGACATGGCAAGTGCTCCGACGTGCTCGCCGCTCAAGAGCTTCGGCAGGTACTTGCGCTTCTGCGCTTCGCTCGCGTTCAGCGCGAGCTGATTCACGCACAAATTCGAGTGTGCGCCGTAACTCAATCCAACCGCGGCCGAGGAGCGCGAAATCTCCTCCATCGCCACCAGATGCGCGAGATAACCCAAGCCGGCGCCGCCGTAGTCGGGACTCACGGTCATGCCGAGCAGACCGAGGTCGCCCAATTCGCGCCACAAGTCGCGTGGGAACAGATTGCTGCGATCGATCTCGTTGGCGCGCGGCGCGATGCGCTCCGCGGCGAAGCGCTGCACCTGATCGCGCACCGTATCTATGACTTCGCCAAGCCCGAAGTTGAACTCACGGTATGCGGAATTCGCCATAACTCACCGGACCCCCATTGTCAGCGGACCCCAAATCGTTGGATAATCGGACTGTCGGACAATTTTGCCACTCTCGAAGCCACAAAGCCAATGGCCCAAATCGTCTCGAAAATCGACGTCCGCTCGCAAGAATTCGCCGCCAACCGGGCCGCCATGCAGCCGCTGGTCGAGGACTTGCGCGCCACGCTCGCGCGCAATGCCGCTGGCGGCAGCGCCGCGGCGCGCCACAAGCACACCGAGTCGGGCAAGCTACTCGCGCGCGAGCGCATTGCCGTACTGCTCGATCCCGGTTCGCCGTTCCTGGAGCTGTCGGCGTTGGCGGCGCAAGGGGTGTATGGCGAGGCATTGCCCGGCGCCGGCCTGGTGAGCGGCATTGGCCGCGTCGCCGGCCGCGAATGCATGGTGGTGGCGAACGACCCGACCGTGAAGGGCGGCACCTACTATCCGCTCACGGTCAAGAAGCACCTGCGCGCCCAGGAGATTGCCGGCGACAACGCGTTGCCGTGTATCTATCTCGTGGAGAGCGGCGGGGCATTCTTGCCGAAGCAGGATGAGGTATTTCCGGACCGCGAACATTTCGGCCGCATATTTTTCAATCAGGCGCGGCTCTCCGCGCAGGGCATCGCGCAAATTGCCGTGGTGCACGGCTCCTGTACCGCCGGTGGCGCGTATGTGCCGGCGATGTCGGACCACGCCGTCATCGTGCGCAACCAAGGGCGGGTGTTTCTCGGCGGCCCGCCGCTGGTGCGTGCCGCCACCGGCGAGGAGGTCGATGCGGAAACGCTCGGCGGCGCCGATGTGCATTGCCGGCGTTCGGGTGTGACCGATTATTACGCAGAGAACGACACACATGCCCTGGCGTTCGCGCGCCGCGCGGTGGCGCGGCTCAGGCCGCCGGTGCTGAAGGGCGCGGCCGGTGCCGGCGGCGGCGATCCGAAGTTCGACCCCGCCGAGCTGTACGGCATCATCCCGCCGACTTCGCGCAAGCCCTACGACGTACGTGAGATCATCGCGCGCCTGGTGGATCGCTCCTGGTTCGATGAATTCAAGGCGTTGTACGGCACGACCTTGGTGTGCGGTTTCGCGGAAATTCACGGCGCGACGGTCGGCATTCTCGCCAACAACGGCATCCTGTTCTCGGAAAGCGCCTTGAAGGGCGCGCACTTCATCGAACTGTGCTGCCGCGAGAACATACCCTTGGTGTTTCTGCAGAACATCGCCGGCTTCATGGTCGGCCAGGCGGCCGAAGCGGGCGGCATCGCCAAGGACGGCGCCAAGCTCGTGACGGCGGTTGCTTGCGCGTCGGTGCCGAAATACACCATCGTGATCGGCGGCAGCTTTGGCGCCGGCAACTACGCCATGTGCGGCCGCGCGTACAGTCCGCGCTTCTTGTTTCAATGGCCGAATGCGCGCACCTCGGTGATGGGCGGTGAACAGGCCGCGAGTGTCCTCGCGACCATCAAGCGAGAGGCCTTGCAACGCAGCGGCGGCAGCTTGAGCGAGGCCGAAGAGGAACAATTGAAGGCGCCGATCCGCGAGCAATTCGAGCGTCAAGGACATCCCTACTATGCCTCCGCGCGGCTCTGGGACGATGGCGTGATCGATCCGCTCGATACACGGCGCGTGCTCGGCCTCGCGCTCGCCCTGACGCGGGCGCAAGAACCGGCCGCGACGCGCTTCGGCGTGTTTCGAATGTGAGCGAGCCCGTGCTGCGTCGCTTGTTGATCGCCAACCGCGGCGAGATTGTCTGCCGGATCGCGCGCACCGCGCAGCGCATGGGCATCACCAGCATTGCGCTGTACTCGGAGGCGGACGCGGCGGCGCGCCATGTGCGACTCGCCGACGAAGCCTACTACTTGGGGCCGGCGGCGGCGGCCGAAAGCTATCTCGATATCGCCAAGATCGTGGCGCTGGCGCGGCGCGTCGGTGCCGATGCGGTGCACCCAGGATACGGATTTCTCTCCGAAAACGCCGCGTTCGCGCAGGCCGTGGTCGAGGCCGGATTGATATTCGTCGGACCGCCCGCTGCCGCGATTCGCGCCATGGGCTCGAAGAGCGCGTCCAAGGCCGCCATGGCGGCGGTCGGGGTGCCGGTGGCGCCCGGCTACCACGGCGAGGATCAAACCGCGCACCGGCTCGCCGCCGAAGCGCAGCGCGTCGGTTTTCCGCTCATCATCAAGGCGAGCGCCGGCGGCGGCGGCAAGGGCATGCAGGTGGTCAACTCCGCCGCCGAAGTGCCGGCCGCGCTCGAGTCGGCGCAGCGCCTGGCGCGCACCGCGTTCGGCGACGATCGCCTGCTGCTCGAGCGTTATTTTCCGACGGCGCGCCACATCGAGGTGCAGGTGTTCGCCGACGTGCACGGCGGCATCGTCAGCCTGTTCGACCGCGATTGCTCGGTGCAGCGCCGCCATCAGAAAGTCATCGAGGAGGCGCCGGCCCCCGGGCTCTGCGACGAGGTGCGCGCGGCGATGTCGCAGGCGGCGATCCAAACGGCGCGCGCGGTGGGCTACGTGGGCGCGGGGACGGTCGAGTTCCTGGTCGACGAATCCCAACAATTTTACTTCATGGAAATGAACACGCGCCTGCAGGTGGAGCATCCGGTCACGGAGTTCATCACCGGCGTCGATCTGGTCGAGTGGCAGCTGCGCATCGCCCGCGGCGAGCCGTTGCCGAAATCTCAGAGCGACATCGTACGTCAGGGCTGTGCCATCGAGGCGCGTCTGTATGCGGAGGATCCTGCGCATGGATATCTGCCGAGCGTCGGCCGCATCACGCACCTGCGCTGGCCCGAGGCCTCGCCCGGCCTGCGCCTGGACGTCGGCGTCGACGCCGGCGATGAGGTCTCGAGCTACTACGATCCCATGCTCGGCAAGCTGATCGCGTGGAGCGACTCGCGCGGCCAAGCGGCCGATCGCTTGCGTCAGGCGCTCGCCGCGCTCGAAATCCTGGGCGTCACCACCAATCGCGCGCTGCTCGTGAGCGTGCTTGCCGATGCTGAGTTCCTGCGCGGCGGCGTCGCCACGAATTTTCTCGGCGCGCGCGCCGCGCATCTGTCGTTCGGCGAACCCGGCGCCGGCGATATCGACGCCGTGCTCGCGGCCTTGTGGTGCGCGACCCGATGCACCGCGGGCGATGCGCTGTGGGGCGACACTCGCGGCTGGCGCCTGGCGGCGGCGCCCACGAGTTCCTGGTCTTTCGGCGATCGCACGGTGAGCGTCGAGGCGGGCGCGCCGCACCGCTATCGCGCGCGCCTCGGCACGCACGAGTACGCGCTCTGCATCGCGGCCCGCGATGCAGACTCGTTGCACGTGCAGGTCGGCGCACAGATGCAGCATGTGCGCGTCGTCGAGGTCGATCAGGAGTTGCACCTGTTCCGCGACGGCAGGCAGGTTGCGTTGCACCTGCGCCGCACCGAGGATGCGCTGGCGGTCAGCGCCGCCGCCGAACAAGGATCGCTGCTCACGCCGCTGCCGGGCACGGTGGTCGCGGTGCACGTGAGCGCCGGCCAACACGTCGTGCGCGGCGCGCCGTTGGTGACCGTCGAGGCCATGAAAATGGAACACACCTTGAGCGCTCCGTACGACGGTACGGTCACGCGCCTTGCATTCGGCTTGGCAGAGCGGGTGGCTGCCGGGGCAATCCTGGTGGAACTCGCGCCGCTCGAGGTTTAAGCGACGCGCTGGTCCGGGTGTTGTTCTGCGTTGTCGGGCAGCGAATTGGTGGGTTCCTGCACGTCCATCGACTGCAGCGCATTCGACGGCTCTTGCGCCTCGCCGCTCAACAGCGCATCCGTAGTGGCCAACGACGGCAATGTGATTTTGAATCGAGTCTCGTGACCGGGCAGGGTGGCGAGCGCAATGCGTCCGCCGGATTCATGGATGTAGCGCCGAACCATGGCCATGCCGGTGCCATGCGCCGCCTCGCCCGGGACCGACTCCAGGGTCGTGTAGCGCGACTT
>CAYRAC010000386.1:0-4612 GCA_964422045.1 uncultured Steroidobacteraceae bacterium | reverse complement strand
GACGGCATCGAAGGCCGACGTCGGACCCTGGTCGCGCGCCAGCAGGTCGCGCAATTGCCGCAGCCGCTCTTCGCGCGGCAGTGCCGGCCAGCCTGCGACACCTAAGCCTTGGGCGATCACGAGGTCGTGCATGTGCGCATGCTGGTTGACGTCGAGCGTCGCCAGATGAAATCCGAAAGTCCGAATCCTGCGCATGAACCTGCGCACCAGGAAGTATCCGGCGTGGCGTCCGCGGTTCTGCGTCAAACTTTCCGCGGCAAGACGCACGTCGGAGAGTAGCTCGTCGGGGCTCTGGTACGCGTTCGGCCGGCCCTCGTACATTGACTTCAGCCGCTCGCCGATCTGGCCGAAGAACATGCGATACGGCATGCGATCGTGCCGCGCCGGCGAGATCGCCTGGGCTCCCGGCAGGATGGCGCTGTAGGACTCGATGCGGGCGGCGAGCTCGGCGCTCACGCCGACGCGGTTCGCACTTTGGCTCAAGGTCTCGGCGAGCTGGCCGCATTCCTCGAAATAGGTCGATACGATCACTTGCTGATGGCGATGCAACGTCTCGCGGATGGTTTTGCCATGCACATCCGGATTGCCGTCCATGTCGCCGCCGACCCAGGACCCAAAATGCAAAATGCTCGGCACCTCGAGTTCAACCACCGGCACCGAGTAGGCTTTGGCAATCGCCAGCTCGATCTCCTCGTAGAACAGCGGCACCACGCGATACAGGATATCGATCAGATAGAACAGCACGTGCTCGCGCTCGTCGGCCACCGTCAGGCCTTCGCGTGGATGCTCCTCGGTCTGCCAGATGCTGGTGACTTCGAGGCGCATGCGCGCCCTGAGGGTGTCGAGTTCGCCGGCCGTCGAGGCCGGATTGAGCCGCTCGAGCAAGTCGTGTGCGATGTGCTGCTGCTTGCGCAGCGTCGTGCGGCGCGTCGATTCGGTCGGATGCCCCATGAACACCGGTTCGATGCTCATCGAGGCGATCAACTGCAACACTTGATCGAGCGTTGTTCCGCCGCGCTGCAGTCGCGTGATGCAGTCAGCGATGCCGCCGGGCTGAGCGGTGCCCGAATCGTTGAGATACTCGCGGCGCCTGCGCACGCGATGCACCTTCTCCGCCGTGTTCACCGCCTGGAACCAGATGGAAAACGCGCGCGTCAGATCGGTGGCCGCGGACGGCGAGCGGCTCATGGTGCGCTCTTCGAGTTCGCTGGCGCCGGCGGCGTCGCCTTCGCGCTGCTGAATAGCCGCGAGACGGTCGCCTTCCACCAGCTGCAAGAAATCCTCGCCGCCCTGGTCGCGCAAGGTCTCGCCGATCAACTCTCCCAGGACATGCACGTCCTCGCGAAGCGCCGCGTCCTTGATGGGAAATTGAATGCTCTGTCGATACATAATGTAGGCTCTCAAGAATTCACGGAGGCAAAAATAGTATGAGCTTGCTGGCGCAAATCGCGATATTTCTTGCCTCCGCCGTAATCGCAATCCCCATATTTCGCTACTTCAAATTGGGTTCGGTGCTCGGCTACCTGGCCGCCGGAATCATCATCGGACCCGCGTGTCTCGGGCTCATCAGCCGCATCGACGCTACCCAGCACATTGCGGAGTTCGGCATCGTACTCCTCATGTTTGTCATCGGCCTCGAACTTCAGCCCTCGCGCCTGTGGGTATTGCGCAAACCGATCTTCGGCTTGGGGCTTGGCCAAGTCGCGGTGACCACCGTGGCAATCGGTTGCGCCGCGTATTTCGGCTTCGACCAAACCAAGGAGTCCGCACTCATCATCGGATTCGGCCTCTCGATGTCATCCACCGCGCTCGTGCTGCAATTATTGGCGGAACGAGGCCAACTCAATTCTCAATACGGCCGCTCGGCATTCAGTATCTTACTATTTCAGGACATCGCAGTCTTGCCGGCCCTCGCCCTGCTGCCGCTGCTGGGCGTTGCCGCCGCCAGAACCGCGGGTCCGGGCGGCTGGCTGGTGCTCAAGTTGGTGGCCGTGCTCGGCAGCGTCATCATCGGCGGCCGCTACGTGCTGCGCCCCATGCTGCGCATCGTCGCCGCAACCGGCGTCGCCGAGGCCTTTACGGCCGCCGGACTCTTGGTGGTGATCGGAACGGCGCTGCTCGTCGGTCAAGTAGGGCTGTCGTTGTCGTTGGGCGCCTTTCTGGCGGGCGTACTGCTCGCGGACAGCGAGTTTCGCCATGAACTCGAGGCCGACATCGAGCCCTTCAAGGGCCTGCTGCTCGGCCTGTTCTTCATCACGGTCGGCATGTCCGCGAATCTCGAGCTGGTGCAGGAAAAACCATTCACGATCGCCGGCCTCACCGTCGGCTTCATGCTGACAAAGGTCGTGGTGCTGCGCGCGATCGGCCGGCTGTCGGGTCTCTCGACCGCGGCCAGCCGCGGTCTGGCATTCAGTCTGCCGTCGGGGGGCGAATTCGCCTTCGTGCTGTTCGGCCTCGCCGCGACGCTCGGCATCATGGACGCAGAAATCGCCGAACTGCTGGTGCTGGTCGTCACCGCCTCGATGATCTTGAGCCCGTTGCTGCTGGTGCTGCACGACGCCCTGTTCAAGAAAAAGGAAGTCGACGGCACGCCGTTCGATACGCCCGAGGAACTCTATCCCAAGGTCATCATTGCGGGCTTCGGCCGCTTCGGCCAAATCGTCGGCCGCATCCTGCGGGCCAAGAAGATCGCCTTTACCGCCCTCGAAGCGAGCCAGACTCAAGTCGATTTTCTGCGCCGCTTCGGCAACCAGGTCTTCTACGGCGACGCCTCGCGCTTGGAGATGCTGCGCGCGGCGCACGCGGAAAATGCCGAGATTTTCGTGCTCGCGGTGGATGACGTCGAAGCCTCGGTGCGTACCGCGGAGTTGCTCCGCAAGCACTTTCCGAAAGTGAAGATATTCGCCCGCGCCCGCAACCGGCAGCATGCATTTCGGCTGATGGACTTGGACGTGCGCTACACGATTCGCGAGACCTTCGGCTCGAGTCTCGAGATGTCGGAAAAGATCCTGGAGACACTCGGCCTATCGAAATCGAACTCGATCGAAACGGTACGCCGCTTTCGCGCCCACGATGAGGCGACCATGGCGAAACAGCTGGCGATCAAGGACGACGAAAACAAGTTTTTGCAATCCACCCGCGAATCCGCCGAGCAATTGCTGCATCTATTCGAATCCGACGCCGCCCAGCCCGAGGATCCGGGCGCTTAGTGCGGATTGAGCAATACCGTCGTATCGAAGCTCTCGAAGCCGTTGAGCACTCGGCGGTAGGCTTGGTGGATGATGCGTTCCGCATTCTTGTCGCCGCGGGTGCCGAGCAACATGCGGATCACGACATCGTCCTGCGGGCGCGCGGGATCTTCGCCGAGTATCTGATAGGCGAAGCGCGCCAAACGCTGATTCATTTCGTTGGCGAAGCGCAAACGCACGCTGTCGTTGGCATCGCCCAAGCCGGAGTTCGCTTTGGCCTCTTCGGCAAGCTCGAAAATCAAGCGCATGACGAAGCGCGCCTTGTCGACCAGGCCAAGATCGCTGAAGAACTCCACTTCGGATTGAATGTTCATCCGGCTGGGAAGAAGTCGATGGGTTTGGTGGCGGTCAATGTCGCAACATCCTTGGCGTCGAATTTGAACAATCGGATGCGGGCCAGCAGTTTGCTTTCGAATTCCTTGTCGTTGAGGTCCGACGAGACGATGCGGGCCGCGGTAATGTCACCGGACGGCGCGATGGTCAATTCCAGGACCACCTTGCCTTGCAGGGCCGGGTTGTCGCGCAGCGCGCGCGCGTACATGGCATCGATCGCACCTTTGTTCTTGGTGAACACCAGGGCGATTTCATCGGCGCTGCGCGAGGCCTTGCCGCTGCCGCCGCGGGTGGTGGCCTGGCCGGACGCACCGAGATTCGGATCCTTCACCTGCGTGGTGTAAATGCCGCGCAGCGAGCCCGAACCCGCCGCGAGACCGCTGCTGGTCGGCGCGCTGATACCGCCGCTGGTGCCGCCGGCCTTGGAGCTGATGATGTTGCGCGTCACGACGCTGACATCGCCCGGGTCGGTGGTCTTCGGCTGGTCCTTCGCAAATTTATCGAGATCGACCTGATCGCGCAGCGCCGCCAGGTCGTCGAGGTTCGCGAGCAAGCCGCTCTTCGATGCCTTGACCCGCGGGTCCACCGGTTGCGGCGTCGGCTTGGGCGTGGGCACCTTTTCGACCGGCTTCTCCGGCTTCGGCGGCGGTGGTGGCGGCGGCGGTGGCGGCGGTTCCAGCACCAACTGCACCACCCTTTCCGGCAATGACTCGGTGTTCACCACCACCTGATGACGCGGCAGAAAGGGCATCAGAATCGCAATGATGCCGAATACGATCACGAGGTTGCGCAGGATGACGCGGAAGCGGCGCTCCATTTCTTCGGACGGCGACCACGGCAGATCGTAACGCCGGTAGAACGGCGCGAGTCCGGTGGCCACGCGTTGCGCGGGGTTGGCGGCGGTTGCCATTTAAGTCGCCGCCCTTTCGCGCTCGACCACGGCGAACGACACCTTGCCGTACTCCGCTTCGCTGCAGGTCAACATGATTTTCTTCAGCACGCTGTACGGCGTGCTCTTGTCTCCCATGATC
>CAYRAC010000385.1:0-4621 GCA_964422045.1 uncultured Steroidobacteraceae bacterium | reverse complement strand
AAAGGGGCCATTACGTACGTTAAGGCGCGGCGACCGTTGATTCCATTGACCGAACCCGCCGCAGGGGCCTAAATCCGCCTTTGGCGACCCTTTTGTTGGCATGCCAGTTGTAATCCCCGGTCAACCCGATGTGATTCCAGCCGAGCGGAGCGATGTGCCCAAGCAGCGCGTCGTTGACGGCACCACGCTCCCGAAGTGCATTCACGGCTCGTTCGAGGTACACCGTATTCCAGAGCGTGATGGCAGCGATCACCAGATTCAGACCGCTGGCGCGGTACCGCTGATTCTCATAGGAGCGATCCCGGATCTCGCCCAGTCGATGGAAGAATACCGTACGCGCGAGCGCGTTCCGAGCCTCTCCTTTGTTCAGTCCGCCAGTGACACGACGCCGCAGCGCTGGATCGCGAAGCCATCTGAGCGTGAACAGGGTTCGCTCCAATCGACCGTATTCCCGTAACCCCGTGGCCAGACTGTTCTGGCGCGGGTAGGCGGCGAGTTTGCGTAGAATCAGCGAGGCCGTCACCGTCCCCTGCTTGATGGAGGCCGTGAGACGCATGACCTCATCGAACTGTTGTTCCATGAGTTTGACGTTCAGGGGTCCGCCGATCAGTGGAAGTAAGTTTGACCAGTCTCCAGGTTTGCCGGGAACATAAATCCGCTTGTCGGCAAGATCGGCGATGCGTGGCGCGAACTCAAACCCCAGCATATGGCAGAGCGCAAAGACCTGGTCGGTGAACCCGGCGGTGTCGGTGTAATGCTCTTCGATGCGCAGCTGGGACTCATGATATAGGAGGCCGTCGAGCACATGGGTGGCGTCGCGGACGTTAGCGTTGATCACTTTGGTGTAGAACGGCGCGTATTGATCCGACAGGTGCGTATAGAAGAGCACGCCGGGCTCGCTGCCGTACTTGGCATTGCGGTTTCCGGCGGATTCGCCGCGGCCGCCGGCTCGGAAGCGTTGTCCATCGGAGGATGAGGTAGTGCCCTCTCCCCAGTGCGCAGCGAACGGCAATTTGTGTTGGGCATTGACCAGTTCGGCGAGTCCCTTCGAATAGGACTCGTCGCGGATATGCCAGGCCACCAGCCATGCGAGCTTTCCGAGGCTCGTGCCCGGGCAGGCCTCGGCCATCTTCTCCAACCCCAAGTTGAACGCGTCCGCCAGGATGGCGGTCAACAACAGCGACCGATCCGCCGCCGGCTCGGCGCTCTTGAGATGTGTGAAATGACGGGTGAAATTTGTCCACCGGTCAACCTCCAGCAAGAGATCAGTGATTTTGACGTGCGGCAACAAACCGTAGGTCTGCGATTTCAGAAGCTTCGCCTCCTGAGGCGTGTCGTCCTCGAGCGGCGAGATCTTTAAGCCCTTTTCGTTGATACGGGCATCGGGCAGTTCGTCGGCACCGGCCAACCGATTGGTATCCTTCAGTGCCTCCCGTAGCAGCGTAAGGCGGTCCGATAGATACTCATCGGCGGTCGTGGGCACATCGAGGCCTAGGCGATCCGCGCTGCGCATCGAACGAAACACCGTGGTAGGCAGCAAGTAATCCTCGAAGTCCTGGAACTGGCGGCTGCCGACGACATATAAGTCGCCGGCGCGAAGGCGATTCTTGAGCTCGCTCAGCGCGCATAGCTCGTAGAAGCGACGGTCGATGTCGCCGCCGGTGCCGACACTGCGCGCCCAGCGTGGGGGCACGAACCCCAGCGGCGCATCGGCCGGAACTTTGCGCGCGCCGGTCTTATTCATCGCTCGCAGGAGATCGATGGCATCCAGCAGGGATTGCGCGACCGGCGCTCCGCGGAACTCGAACGCCTCGAGGAACGCTGGCGCGTATTTACGTAGCGTCGTGAAGTAATCGGTCAGCAAGGCGAGCGGATCGAAGGCCTCGTCGCGGGAAAGCTTCTCGGCCTGTGCGACAGATGCCGTGAATTCTTCCCACGGGATCACGGACTCGATCGCCGCAAATGGATCGGTCTGCGCGGCCTTCGAAGCGATCAGTGCCGAACCGATCTTGGCATAGAGCCGCACCTTATCGTTTACGGCCTGGCCATCGGCAGCAAATTCCCGATCGTATTTGCTCCGCGCCTTGCTGAAGAAGGTGCCAATCAATCGGTCATGCAATTCCAAGGTCTCGTCCGTGAGCGTCGCCGTCGTGTCCAACAAGATAGCCACCGGCGTCGCGTACCGACGCAACGGCTCGTATTCTTGCAACTGAAAGACGGCGGTTTGCGCGCCTTCGCGCGCGAGCCGTAGCAGGCGATTTTGGTGCACGTCACGACCGAGGTCGGCCGGTAAATCGAGCGCACGCACGGCCCGCAGGCGCGCCAAATGGGCGAGCACCGCATTGGCGCTGGGCGCTCCCGGCGGCTGCCGGAACCAGGACAAAGTGCTGCTACTGCCCCCAGGACGTACCAGCAAAACGGCATCGAGAGCGGCGCGGTGCTTATCCGTGAGGCCCAAAGTCAAGCGCCGGAATGCTTCCCGCTCGGCGCGGGTCAGCGCGATCGCACACATCTTTTCGATCAGCGCGACGTTCGGCAACAAGATGCGGCGCGCGCGCAGTTCGTTCGCGACCGCGTGCGCGAGCACCATCCCCTGCGTCGTCTGCAGGGCGAGAGGCATCAGCCAGTCGATCAGCTCGCGGTAATAACTCCGATCAAACTGCCGCAGCTCGAACCGGTCGAGTAGCTCCTGGAGGTGCTCGCGCCGAGTCTCATCGCGCTTCGCGTACTGCGACCAGGCCGCCGGTGTCACTTTCAATTGGGCGGCGACGATCCCGAGCAACGGGGGATATGGCGCCTCACTTTGCGGGAGGACCCGACTGGGATGGCGCAAGTAGACCATCTGAATAGCTAACCCGAGCCGGTTGTGATCGCCGCGGTGCTGACGAATGTACGTGAGGTCGGCGTGCGCCAGTGTCGCCAGCCGGATCAGCTCGCCCTCATCCGACGGAAAGGCGAACAATTGCACTCGTTCAGTCGGCGTCAGCAGCTCGCGTCGCGGCATCGGAGTCCCTCCCGGATGGCTCGGCTGTCCCAATTGAAGTACACTTTGAACAGAGCTGCACTTTGCCACAGGAAGACCGCGAAATCCGTGGCTTTCGCGACCACCGCCCCGAGAGGGTTCAATTGGGACAATCCGCCGCACTCTACTGCCGGGTGTCGACCGCCGACCAGACCTGCGCCCGCCAGGAGCGGGATCTAAAGGCCTTCGCTAAGAAGGCGGGGTACAAGATCGTCGGCGTCTGGAAGGAAACAGCTTCCGGTGCCAAGGACGATCGTGCCGAACGCAAGAAGATCCTGGAGCTCGCCCAGGCCCGCAAGATTGATGTGATCCTGGTGACCGAACTCACGCGCTGGGGTCGCTCCATGCTCGATCTGTTTCACACCCTGCAGGACCTGCAGGCCTGGGACGTCTCGCTGGTCGCCCAGACCGGCTTGCAATTCGACCTGCGCAGCGCCCAGGGGAAGCTTATTGCCTCCCTGATGGCAGCACTGGCGGAGTTTGAGCGCGATTTACTGCGCGAGCGGGTTCGCTCCGGCATCGCTGCCGCGCGGAAGCGCGGCGTCGTCTTCGGCCGACGACCTGGCCAACGCGTTAAGGCAGATCGTTTTGCCCCCAAGGTGCTCAAGCTTGTTGGCGAAGGTCAATCGTATCGTGAAATCGGTCATCGGCTTGGACTGAGCAAGAACACAGTCCTGGAAATCGTGAAGCGCGACCGTGCCGCATGACTATGTTTGGGTTTTCACATCAATTTAGACCATTCAAACCGCGTCGGTTAGGCATTGGGCTCCTGCTGTTCGGCGAACTGTTTACCTACGGATTGATCGCTTACTTGGCGCTCGGCGGCTGGTTACTATTTCAGCTGCTTTGGGGACGGCACATTTTGGGTGGGGCTTTTCTGGGGGTGTGGTTGCTCGGAACATGGCGCCTTGGGGTATGGGCGCACAATTCCGGTCATGTGCGGTGGGGCGGCGCCGTGTCTCTTGTTCTTGCGGCGTTTGCGCTGACGCTAATACTCGGCGTCGCGGTCAAGTAGTGCCACCAGATTGATGACCGCCTAAATTGTCTTGGAGCGGAACGTGAAGTTTGATGCCGCCGAATTCTGGTCCCTGGCCCTTAGCGTACGTAATGGCCCCTTTCTTGAAGTCACCCCGACATAGACGCCACTGATCAATTCTGGCTATACTCTAGCCAGAATGCGCTATGAGATACTGCTGGCGCCTGAGGCCGTCGCGGATCTGCGGCGATTGAAAGCACCGCTCCGGGCGACCGTCAAGGAGGCAATAGAGCGCCATCTGCGACACGAGCCGCGGAAGTTAAGCCGCAGTCGCGTCAAGCGCTTGCGCGGTCTCTCAAGGCCGCAGTATCGCTTGAGGGTCGATGAGGTACGCGTGTTCTACGATGTGGTCGATGGGACCGTCGAGGTGCTCGCGATAGTGTTGAAATCGGAGGCAGCCCAATGGCTCGCACAGTTCGGAAAGTCGCCGTGAAACAAGTGCCCCTGGCGGTTGCCAAGGACGATCTGTCGCGTTATTTGCGCGAGGCGGAAGACGGGGAAATTCTCATCACCCGGCATGGCAAGCCCGCCGGGATTCTGATCGGCTTTGCTTCCGAGGACGA
>CAYRAC010000384.1:0-4646 GCA_964422045.1 uncultured Steroidobacteraceae bacterium | reverse complement strand
AGGGAGTGAAGCCGGCGGACTTCAACTCATACGGAGCGCGCCGCGGCAACCATGAGGTCATGATGCGCGGCACGTTCGCCAACATCCGGCTGCGGAACCTGCTCTTGCCGGGCACGGAGGGCGGGGTCACGCTGCACATCCCGAGCGGCGAGACGCTGTCGATCTTCGATGCCGCCATGACGTACAAGAAGGCATCGACCCCGCTGGTGATCCTCGCCGGCAAGGAATACGGCACCGGCAGCTCGCGCGACTGGGCTGCCAAGGGCACCATGCTGCTCGGCGTGAAGGCGGTGATTGCGGAGAGTTTCGAGCGCATCCACCGTTCCAACCTGATCGGCATGGGGGTGCTGCCGCTGCAGTTCCAGGCCGGCCAAAGTGCGCAAAGCCTCGGGCTCAGCGGCCGCGAGACTTTCGAAATCGTCGGACTCAACCGCGGCGCGGCGAAGTCCGTCAAGGTGATCGCCGACGATGCCGGCAAGATCACGGAGTTCGACGCGCGGCTGCGCATCGATACGCCGAAAGAACTCGACTACTACCAACATGGCGGGATTCTGCAATACGTATTGCGGCAGCTCGCCGCAACAAGCAAGGCGGCCTAATCATGCCTCTCACCCTGTATACGGCCACCGTACCGACCTGTATTCGTGCGCTCGGCAGCCTCGCGGCAATCCTCGACAAGGCGGCCGCTCATGCCGAAGCGCGCAAGATCGATCCCGCCGTATTGCTCAACACTCGCTTGTTTCCCGACATGTTTCCGCTGTCGACGCAAATTTTCATCGCCAACGATATTTCGCGGGGCGGCGCGGCGCGCCTGGCGGGTGTGGAAGTGCCGGCATTCGAAGCCAAGGAGCGCAGCTTCGCCGAATGGATCGACGCCACGCGCGGCACCATGGCCTACCTCGAATCGCTCAAGCCCGCGCAGTTCGATGGGGGCGAGGAGCGGACCATCACCTGGCAGACGCGCAGCTCCACCCGCAGCATGCAAGGCACGCCCTATCTATTTCATCACGTGCTGCCGAATGTATTTTTCCACCTCACCACTGCCTACGACATTCTCAGATCGTCGGGACTCGAAATCGGCAAGCTGGACTATCTCGGCCGTTAGCAGCGCGCCACCGGTCAATGCGTCGCCGCCGGCACACTGCCGGCTTCGATCAAGGCCATGATGCTCGGATTCAAGTGATTCTTGATGGCCGCATTGACTTGCTCGCGCGTGAGCGCATTCACCGCGGCGGGGAAATCGTCCACCCGGCTCACATCGTAACCGCGCTGCACATCGGTCAATATCGCGACCGCGAGACCCGCGGTGGTCGACAGACTGACCAGATATCCGCCCACCACGCCTTGCTTGCGCGCGGCCAGTTCCTGGTCGGTGACGCCGTCTTTCCACCACTTGTCGAGCTCGCGGCGCGTCGATGCAATCCCCTTCTCGAGCAAACTCGGCGCAAAGCTCGCCGAAATATCCCAGCTGCCGTCCGCGATGCTGTCTTCGGATACGCCTGCCCCGATGTTGTAGGTCAGGCCTTCTTTGTCGCGCACCGTGCCCATCAACCGGCCGGTGAATCCGCTGCCGAGAACCGCGGTCCCGACACGCAGCGCCAAGGCGTCGGGGTCCTTGTAGCGCAGCCCGGTCGGTTGTCCGATGATCACCGAGACGCTCGGCTTGTCGGCGATCGGCACGGTCGCCGTATGCGCCGCCGTCAACGTGGCGGGCGCAGCCGGCCGAACATAGTCTTGACCGCCGCTCCAACCGGCGAATGCCTTGCCGATCTCGGCTGCCGTTTCCGGCGCGGCTACATCGCCCACCACGACCAGCGTCAAATGCGCGGGACCGTAGAATTTTGTATGGAAAGCCTTGAGCTCATCGAGCGTCGCCGACTTGGCGGCGGCCTCGTATTCACTCACCGCATGCGGCCGATTTGGATGGCCCTGCGGGAAAATCGCCCGGCCGAAGGCCTCCTGCGCGCGCGCCTCGGTATTTTGCGCCGAGGCTTCCAGGGCGCCGATGAATTGCTGCTTTGCCTTGTTGAACTCCGCCAGCTGCAGGGCCGGCGTACGCAGCTCCGTGGCGATGAGTCCGATCACGAGCGGCAGGTCTTTCTTCAGGCACTTCGCCCGAATCTCGAGCGACTGCGTGCCGACACTGAAGGCGATTTCGGCGCCGACGTTGTCGAGCTGCTCGGCGATCGCAAATTTGTCGAGCGCTTTCGTGCCACGGTCGAGCATCATGCCGGTCAAGGTCGGAATGGCAATGTTCCCGGGCTCGGCCATCGCATCGCCGGCCGGCAACGACCCTAGGATCACGACCACGTCTTTGACCTCGGTGCGGTACGTGATCAAGTCGATCCCCGCCACCTGCGAGCGGTGGCTCTGGCTCGCGACATTCGCGGCCGCGCTGCCGCTTGCAAGAATCAGCGCCGCCAACACAAGTTGCCGCATCACGAGCCCTTCTCCGCCGCCGGCGGCTTGGGAATGAACCAACCCGTCGTGCTCTGATCGTCGTTGAGATACTGTT
This sequence comes from uncultured Steroidobacteraceae bacterium, assembly GCA_964422045.1. GTDB lineage: Bacteria > Pseudomonadota > Gammaproteobacteria > Steroidobacterales > Steroidobacteraceae > Bog-1198. The sequence goes on along the minus strand of CAYRAC010000384.1, from coordinate 2,131 downwards.
TCGCGACGCGCTGTACGTCCGCGGGAGTCACCTGCTGGACTTTCTGCGGGAAGGTGACGTACAAAGTCCAGTCGCCCACCCCGATCCACTCGTTGATCTCGCCGGCCACCGCGGCGGTTCCATCGCGCTTGTAGGCATCGGCCGCAATGTACTGCTGTTTCACCCGCGCCACTTCCGCTGCGGTCACGCCGTCGCTCTTGATTTTGCCGATTTCCGCCAGCAACGCCTTCTCCACTTGCGCGTGCGCCGCGCCGGGTGCGAGCACCGCATATAGCGTGTGCAGCGACAAATCGCGGTGCAGATCGGTGCCGGCGCCGGCGTTCAAGGCTAAACCTTGATCGACCAGCGCGCGGTACAAGCGCGCGTTCTTGCCCGAACTCAAAATGGCATCGAGCATTTCGAGCGCCGGCTGGTCGGCGTCCCGGCCGTTCGGAACCTTGTGCGCGATGATCACGGTGCCGAGTTCGCCGGGACGCTTGACGGTGACGCGGCGCTCGCCGCTCTGCGCCGGTTCCTCGGTATAGATATTGGGTATGGCTGCAGGGGAATGCGGGTAGACGCCGTAGTATTTCTTGATCAGGCCCAATGCGGCGGCCGGTTCGATGTCGCCGATCGCGGTGACGGTCGCGTTGTTGGGCCAATAGAAGGTGTCGTAGAACTCGCGCAATCTGCCGATCGGAACATGTTCGATGTCGCTCTTCCAGCCGATGGTCGGATGGTGGTAGGGCAATGCCACGTAGGCTGCCGCGGTCACCTCCTCGAGCAGCACACTGTCCGGGTCGTTCTTGCCGCGTTCGTATTCATTGCGCACCACCGTCATTTCGGACTGCCGGTCGGCTTCGCGCAGCCACAGATGGCGCATGCGGTCGGCCTCGATCGCCACGTAGCCCTCCAGGCTCTCGCGGCCGATGGTCGCGAAATAGTTGGTGCGGTCGAACGAGGTGCTGGCGTTGAATTGGCCGCCGACGCGCTCTAAGAATTGCTTGACGCTGTTGCCCTTCGGATCGTTGAAGTTCTCGCTGCCCTTGAACATCATGTGCTCGAGGATATGCGTGGCTCCCGTAGCACCGGTCACCTCGTTGCGCGAACCAACCTGGTAGGTCACTTGAAATGTCACGACCGGCGCCGAATGATCAGGCACCAACAGCACGGTAAGGCCGTTGGCATCGAGCCGATACTCGTCGATCCCGCCCAGGGATTTGATGAAGCTGAAGCCCGCCACCGCGACCGGTGTTGCCGCCTGCGCGGGCGCTAATCCCGCGCCGAGCGCAGCGAGGCCCAAGCAGCCGAGCCACGCCGTTTTGAATTTTTCAAGCACCCATTGACTCATAGTCATCCGCGCCCCGCCGCTAACGATCGCGCATTGTAGATGCTTATGAGTTCGGCCGCACTTCGTCGGTCCACACGCGGAAACGCTGCAGGACGTTCGGCCCGAAGGTCATGCTGATCGCGACATCGGCGGCATCGCGGCCGCGCGCGATCAGCACCCGCCCGATGCGGCGCTGGTTGTTGCGCGGGTCGAAGACATGCCACTCGCCGCCGAGAAAGGCTTCGAACCAGCCGGCGAAGTCCATGGGCGCATCCACGGGCGGCACGCCGATGTCCCCGAGATACCCGGTGCAATAACGCGCCGGAATATTCAGACATCGGCACAACGTGATCGCCAGATGCGCGTAATCGCGGCACACCCCGCGCCGTTCGTTATAGGTTTCCCACGCGGTCTTCGTCGGGCGCGCGCACTGATAGTCGAAGGCGATGTAATCATGCACATAGTCACAAATCGCCTGCACCCGGCTCCAGCCAGGCATCATGCCGCCGAACAGACCCCACGCCGTCGGCGCCAGCAACTCCGTTTCGCAGTAACGGCTCGGCAGCAGAAACACCAAGGTTCCGTCCGGCAATGATGGGACGGGGTGCTCGAAGGCGTGTGGAGCGCTCGGTTCCGCGAGGCCCGTGTCGTTGATCAGGGCGTCGGTCGTCACCAGGAATTGGCCGGGCGGCGCGATCAATCGGGTGCACCAGTTTCCGAAGTCGTCGCGGTACATACCGAGCGGCACGCCGGGGTGAGTGACGATGGTATCAGGCCGCACCCAATCAGCGGCGCGGCTAAAATGCACGTTCAGATTCAAAA
>CAYRAC010000383.1:0-4647 GCA_964422045.1 uncultured Steroidobacteraceae bacterium | reverse complement strand
GTGCTCGATCGCGATATTTTCGCCATCGACGCGTTCGATCTGCACAATACTCGCGTGACGGTCACGTACCTCGACGGCCGCGAGGTGTATCCATGAGCCTGTGGGGAGCGCCCGCTTGGCCGGACATAACGCGCCGGATTGTTGCACTTCACAACGATCAGGCTTGACATATACCGCGCGCCGTCGTCGTGCGGAGACGCCGGTCACGGATCTATACGACGCGCTTCGACACTATTCCCCCGCCCTCCAGCCGTTCGTGGAAATTATTCATGGCCGCGCCGATCAATACGCATGCAACCGGGGATGAGTTGAATCTCAAGGACGACTTGTGGGCACCCTTGCCCGAGACGGTGCGCCTCGGTGGCCGCGGACCCTTCGTGATCAATTTGAGCGCGTCGGGCTCGCCACTTGCGATCCCGGCGAATCCGGTTCAAGGCTGCCCTCAAGCGCATGTGTATCGCGTTCAAAGGATCGAGGATGGACGCGCGCGTTACCGACTGCGGTTCGGCCCGTTCGCTACGGAGGACGAAGCGGATGCCATCTTGAAAGTAGTGCGCGACAACTACCCAAGCTCCCTCACGGCGACTGCCGATGCGGAGGACTTGCGTGTGCTCGCCGCAATCCAGTCGAAGACGGCCGCCGTCGTTGTGCCAGCTCCGGTCGCTGCTGCCGCTCCGCCAGCCGTTGCGACGGCCCCGGCCGTGCCCACGCCGGCCGTGGCGAAGCCCGTCATGCCGAAACCGGCGGCCGCAAAGCCCGTGGCCGCGAAGCCTGCAGCCGCGAAGCCCGCGCCCGCAAAGCCCGTTCCCGTAATGCCCGTAATGATGAAGCAGACAAAGGCAGCGCCCAGCGGCGCGAAGCCGATCGCCGCGCCGCCTGCCGGCGCCGACACCGATGCCGTGCAGGCGCTGAAGGTACTCGAGCTCGAGGAGGACAAGGACTGGCGCTGGTACGTGATCCAATTGTCGGTGGCCGAGGAGCCGTTCGACCCGGCCACGCTTCCCAATTTGGACATCTTCCGCGTTTATCGCTTGTATTGCATCGCCGGAATCGTCGACGGACGCATACGGCACGCGCTGCGAGTCGGCTTTTTTGCGGAACAGCCGGCTGCTGTCGCGGTCGCCGGGTATTTGGCGGCGTTTTACGACAAACCGGTCATCAAGCGCGTCAGCGCGACAGAACGGGAGCGCTTTGCCGAGAAATCTCTGGAGCCCCGAAAGGACGTGGGCACCACCGGCAAACAGGCGGTGATCGAGATCACCAACGAACGATTCGTGCGTGCCGCCCGCAGCGGGCAGTCCGCCGTCAAATGAGTTAGCCCGCCGCGGAGGTGAGGCAGCGACGAAAGCGCTGCTCGACGCGGTGCGCGTACCAGCTGGTCGTCAAACTGCGCGAGATTTTCGGACCGTGTAATTGTATCTGCGGCACCGCGGCGCGAGGCAAGGCGCGGCCCTCCCTGCGCTCGGCGAGCGCGTACACGCGCTGATAAAGCGCAGTCTGGCTGAACTGCGCTGCCTTACCCTGCTCGAGGGCGTCGTGAATGGCACCGTCCGAAAGATCGAGCCGCTTGCCGAGCGCGCGCGCGGCCAATTCGGTGCCGCCCGGATTTTTCTCTTTGCCATGCGGCAGAAGCGCACCGTCCGCCGCGACCGGGATCCCGGCGGCGAAGCTGAGGGCGCTTTGGAACGCGGCGTTACGGCTGGCGTATTGACCTGCGTTAAAGTCCGCAAACCGGAAAAGATACGAATCGTATGACGCTGGGTAGGCCAGCAGATGCGCGGTGCCGAAATACAGGCTGCCGCGCCGAGTGAATACTTCATCCGCAATACTCGACTTCACCGGATAGGGGTAGGATTTCGCAGCTGTGTATTGTTCGGCAAACGCGATATTGACTTGCATGGGTCCGCGCGTGCGGATCGGATTTCGCTCGGCGAACAGCGTGCGGCCCAGCGGCACCGCGCCGATGAAGTCTTCATAGATGTCGCTGAGATCCTTTTCAGTTTTGGCATGGTCGATGCGATCGCTGTAGGTCTGCCCCGTGGGCGAGGTCAGTTGCAACGCCGCGTGCACCAGCAGGTGCGGCACGCCGGCGCGTTCGGCGCGGCTGTCGATCTCCCGCCAGGCGATCGTCGGTAACCCGGCAATCACGGGGTCAACGCGAAATCCCGATTCCTGCTCGATCACGGCGACCACAGCGCAGACGTTCTCGCGAGTCGTGTCGAGGCCGAGAACGGTGAACGCGGCGTACATGTCGGCGGCCCAGCCCGGGCGATCTTCAGCGGCCGCCGGCAGCGAATGTTCAATCAAATTGCGGGATTGCTCCGGGGTCATACCCGCGGCTGATGGCGCCGGCGGTCCGCTGGCGCAACCCGTCATCCAGGACATCGCCGCCAATATCGGCAGGACGTAGCGGCTCCGATGTGATGCGCCGGCTACGTTCCACCGTGCGCGGCTTTCGCTGCATGCGCAGCGGCGGGCGGCGCGGCAAAAGCTTCAAATCGCAGACTGATGTTCGAACCGGACTCCTGATGCGGAACACAGGTCGTATGGTTGTCGATGTTGCGGGTAGTGAACATCGGCAGCACGGAATTGCGAAACTGTTCGACGAGCTCACAGTCGCCCGTGTGCAGATCTCGCGGCGAACGATCGGCGAACGACACCGCCCGCCAGGTGCCGTCGACCGGCTTGTCGCCCGCTGCTGCAGCGCCGTCGCTGCCCGGCGCCAGCGTATAGAACGTGAGGTCGGCCCGCGCGAATTTGTCCGGGCGGCCGAACCCGGAGGCGCAGGCGCCGGCCTGCGACTTCACGTCGCGCCGCGCACCCGCAGCGAGCAACAACAGCTTGAGCTTATCGGCCAGTCCGTCGCACGAATAGGTTGAGGTGAAGCCCATGTAGGCGAAAGAGTACTGATGTTTCTGCCAAACCCCGGGCTCGTGGGCCGAGGCATCGTCGGCGAAGCTGGGGGGTGAAAAAAGCAGGGCAGGGAAAAGCGCGCAGCCGACAATGGCCGCCAAAGTCCGCAAACAAGTCATGCGAGTCCCTCCGAGTTGACGCGGTATTGTATCCGCTAACATAACAACGAACGAGGTAGTCGATAGGTTGACCGCGCAGAAGTTTGAGAGTGTCCGTCCGACTGGCGGACGGACCAACCCGTTGCGTCCGCAGAGCTTGTGACGGGCGTAGGACTTCCCTGACAGTATGTTCTAACTATTGCGTCACAGAATTGCGTCACAGAATTACGAGCTCGGCGCGCCAGTCGCTAGCGCGCGGAGTTTCGAATGGCTAACAATCCGACGCCATGACTTTGAAGTTTCCATCTTCGGTTGCAAATCTCACCGGCGTCGCCGCGGAAGCGGCGCAGATGGCGGTCGAGGCCGGGCTCGTCTACGTATCGGACGCCGAGCCGGGGATTCGCCGTCAGCGCGTCGGCAAGGGATTTCGGTATCTGACACCGGAGAACCGCCGACTCGCCGAGGCGAAGGAACTGAAGCGGATTGCGAGTCTCGCCATTCCGCCGGCCTATCGCGACGTATGGATCACCTTGCAGGAGCGCGGTCACCTGCAGGCGACCGGGCGTGATGCGCGCGGCCGTAAGCAATACCGCTACCACCCTGAGTGGCGGCAGGTGCGCGACAGCGCAAAGTTCGACCGCATGGTCGCTTTCGGCGAGGCATTGTCGAAACTGCGGCGCAAACTCAAGCGTGACCTGGGGTTGCCCGGACTGCCGCGCGAGAAAGTACTGGCTGTGGTCGTCAGCATTCTGGACGCGACGCGAGTGCGCATCGGGAACAGCGAATATGCGCGCGACAACAAGAGCTTCGGCCTCACCACGTTGCGCAATCGTCATGTCAGCTTCATTCGAGATGGTCGTGCGATCTTGAATTTCCGCGGCAAGGGCGGGGTGCAGCACGAAGTGCACATCGACGACAGACGCATTGCGCAGATCGTACGGCGGTGCCAGGAGATTCCGGGTCAGCACCTGTTCCAGTATGTGAGCGACGACGGCCAGCGTTGTCCGATCGACTCCGGTCAAGTAAACGACTATCTGCGCGAAGCGATGGGGGAGGATTTCACGGCCAAGGACTTCCGTACGTGGGGAGCCACCTTGCATGCCATCACCTTGCTCGCCCGCGCGCCGTTGCCCGCAGCGGCGAGCGAACGTGCCTTGAAGCTGGAAATCGCAGCGGTGGTGAAACAAGTCGCCGCGAAACTGCGCAACACGCCGGCAGTTTGCCGCAAGTCCTATATCAACCCCGCGGTGTTCGAGTCTTGGCGCTCCGGCCTGATTCATAAGGTGTTCAACGGCAGCTTGAGCCTGGCCGCGCCGCGCAAGGCGGAAACGCTGGTGCTGGCGTTCCTGCGCCATGAGGCGCAGGCCTCGAGCCCCGACTAGCCCGACGTTACTCGAGGATTGCGCATCGAGCGCGCGACTATCCAGGCAGATCCCGCCAGTACCGCGGCCCAACACAGGGCCGTCAGCTGGATTCTCGCCGACGGTGCCCACCCTGGCGGTGGCGAGGCCCACAGGCTCGGAACGTGCACCAGGACGACGAGTTCGCGCAAAGCATACGGATGATTCGCGGCCGGGGCTTGGGAATATTGCTCATTTGGATTGTCGGCGCTGCGATTGCGATTCAGAATGCGCGC
>CAYRAC010000382.1:0-4654 GCA_964422045.1 uncultured Steroidobacteraceae bacterium | reverse complement strand
CCCACCAGCATGGACGCGGTCGCGCTCACCGCCAAACTCAGTAAAGCGACTCTGTACGTCTATTTCGTGAGCAAGCGGGAGCTGTTCGCAGCCATCATTCAGCAAGAGCGCAGCCGCTTTAACGTCTCGATGCTGAGCGGCGAGAGCGGCCGCGAGCCGATTCAATCCAAGTTGCTGCGCTTCGGGCGCAACATAGTCGATTTCTTGATATCCCCCGAGACGATCGCGTCCTATCGCATGGTCGCGGCGGAAGCCGGCAGGTTGCCGGAATTGGGCGAAGAGTTTTACTCGAATGGGCCGGTCAAGTTTCTGGATCGCCTCGAGGAGTTCATGGATAGGGCGATGCATGGCGGCACGTTGCGCCGCGACGATCCGCGCCGCGCCGCGGAACAATTGATCGGCTTGGTGCGCGGCGATTTGCAGCTGCGTGCACTCTTGGGGGTGACGAATGGACTGACTCGGGCGCGGATCGATGCCGTCATTCGCGCGGGCGTCGATACCTTTTACCGGGCCTACCGGCCGGCGGCGGTGGCCTGATCGCCCGCGCCAATGCAGCGGTAACGCGCCGCTCGGCCGACGCCTGCGACGCTCAGATCGGCGTAGGGATTACGGCCGGTGTCGGTGACCACTTGATACAGTGTGTACAGCTGCGGCAGAAATACACCCCAGTTGCCCACTTCCTCGGCGCAATGCGCCGCCCACACTTTCCCGTCCTCGACCGTTTCCATCTTGCGCGTGCCGCTGGCGGAAGACTTGCCGACGACTCCGGCGTCGGTTTTCTGCCACTGATGGATACGATAGCCCATCGGATCCGGTTTGCTCAGGCACTCGGGGCCCAAGCCCAAGCCTGCGACCACGATTACATGCTCGTATTCGATTATGTCGCGGATGTGAGGCGGCACATCATCAAGGCGTTCGAAACGGATGTAGAGGTTTTGACGGCGTCCGTCATTCCAGGTCTGCGGCGCGATGTGGATCGCGCCCAGCGGGTTGCCGTGCTTGGGCGGAACCGCCCATTCGAGCGCTTCGTGTTGTTCCGGATGCCAGAGAATGAAGCCCTTCTCCATGTTGCTCCAGAACCAATCGATCATGCGCGCGGTCACGTTTTCATGCTGCCAGTCCAGATGCGTGCCGAGCGAGTCGTGCGACACACTGCACTTCATGGCCATTGTATTTCAGTCCTCAAGTGAATGACGAGAGCGTCGCTCAGCCAGCGACGATGTGTTCGAGCAAGTCGGCCTTGGCTTTCTTGAGGAGTTTCGACAGCAACTGCTTTTTCGCTTCGAAGCGCGTCGCCGGAACCGGTATCGACAGCGAATATTCACGGCCGATGGAATCGAAAAACGCCGTGCCGACAGCGCAGATGCCGACGCTGTGCTCTTCGAGATCGTAGGCAAGACCGGTTTTTTCGCCCTCGCGCAGCACTTCCTCGAGCGCTGCGCGATCCGTCACCGTCGCCTCGGTGAAGCGCTTGAGCCTGCCCGCGAGTAGGCGCTCGCGGCGCTCGGGCGTCATCAATGACAAAAGCGCCTTGCCGTTCGCAGTGCAATGCAACGGAAATTCCTTGCCCACCGCCGAGACGGCGGCCAGGCGTTGGGTGCCTTGGATTTGCTCGACAAAAACCGCCGCGTCGCGTTTCAACACCGACAGATCCACGGTCTCGTCGGCCACGCGGGACAATTCCACCATGAAGGGACGGACCAACTTTTCCGTGCCGACATCGGCGGCGGCAGCGAGCTGAACCAATCCCGGGCCCAGCTTGACGCGCGCCTTCAACGAGGCCGACATCAGCAACTGCTCCTCGACCAAGGCCGCCACGATGCGCTGCACGGTCGAGCGCGGCAGGTCGACGCGGGCCGCGATGTCACCCAAGCTCAGGCCATTCGGTTCTTGTTCGAGCGAGCGCAGCACCGCCGCAGCGCGCGCGATTACTTGAATTCCGCCCCGTTCTACGGCACTCATCCACCCTACCTCGCTTGACTAAGTGACTTCATTGAGCATACCGTATGCCAATACAGTTTAACCGCATCATGGTTCATAGGAGTATAACATGGCTGGCTGGGAAGACGGTGACTGGCGCAATGAGGATCTGTGCAAGTTCGGTGAATCGAACCTGCTCAACAAAATGGGTCTCGAGTTCTACGACCTGAGCCATCCATGGGGACTCGGTCAGCCGTGCTGGCCCTACTTCGAGGACGTAAAGATCGAGCGGCTGCATGGCATGTCGCGCTCCGGTGTCTTGACGCAAAAAATCACCACTGTCATGCATTCCGGAACGCATATCGATGCACCGGCGCACGTCGTGCCGGGCACGCCGTTCATGGACGAGGTGCCGTTGCCCTACTTCTTCGGCAGCGGCGTGGTGGTATCGATCCCAAAGAAAAAATGGGAGGTCATCACCGCCAAGGATCTCGAGAATGCGCGTCCGAAAATCCGTCCGGGCGACATTGTCATCGTCAACACCGGCTGGCATAAATATTACGGCGACAACCAGCATTACTACGGCTACTCGCCCGGCTTTTACAAGGAAGCCGGTGAGTGGTTCGTCGAGCGTCAGGTAAAGATGTGCGGTTCCGACACCCAAGCGCTCGACCACCCGCTGGGGACGGCAATCGGACCGCATGGGCCCGGCGCGCCGCATGGCTTGCTGCCGCGGCTCAACGAAGAATATGAGCGCGAGACCGGCCACAAGGTGATCGAGGATTTCCCCTTCTGGGAACCCTGCCACAATGCGATTTTGTCGGCCGGAATTTGTGGTTTCGAGAACATCGGCGGCGACATCGACAAGGTGACCGGCAAACGCCTGACGTTCGCGGCGTTTCCGTGGCGCTGGAAAAAGGGCGACGGGTGTATCGTACGCCTGGTCGCAATGCTCGATCCGAGCGGTAAATTTAGGATAGAAACCGGCCGCGACGCATAATCGGAGGCGGCACATGCAAATTACCCGTTTCGCCGACGCGCGCCGTTATGACGCGCCGAAACACTTCGACATGCGCTCGCTGCGGCTGCAGGGCTTCGATCTCAGCGCAGCGAAATTTGCCTGGGTGGGAGTGTCGCACTTCCTGCCGCAGGGCGGCGCACAGATGGACGCGGGCCCGCTCGAGAAGATCTACGTCGTTCTCGAGGGCGCAGTCACGATTGAACTTGCCGACGGAACGACCCACGTGCTGCACCCTCTCGACAGCTGCCACATTCCCGGCGGAGAAGCGCGTTCGATACGCAATGACGGCAACGCGGTGGCCAGCATGCTCGTCATCATGCCGCATCCCGAGCCCCGACCATGACATTACCCAAGATCGATCACGCCGGGCTATTCGATGTGCGCGGCAAGTCGGCCATCATCGTGGGCGCCACCGGCGCCTTCGGCAAGGTGGCGTGCTCAACGCTGGGAGCCGCTGGAGCCAAACTCACCGTCGCCGCCGGCAATGCGGCGGAATTGGCAGTACTCGCCCAAGAGCTTGCCGCGGCAGGCATCGACGCCCAGCAAATCGCGCGCCGCTCCAATAACGAGGCAGACGCCGCGAGCATCGTGCAGGCGGCGGTGCAAGCCCATGGCGGTGTCGATATTCTCGTGGTCGCGTCCGGCATGAATGACGTATCGCCCATTGTCGAGATGGTGCCGGAGCGCTTTGCACGCGTAATGCAGGCAAACGTCGAAGGTGCGTGGCTCATCGCACGTGCGGCGGGCCAGCAAATGATTGCGCAAGCGCGCGGCGGTAAAGTGGTGTTCACCTCGTCGGCCCGCGGCAAACTCGGCCATCCGGCCGGCTATTCGGCTTACTGCGCGTCCAAATCGGCGGTCGACGGCATGACCAAGGCGCTCGGTTGCGAATGGGGCAAGCACAACATCACCGTCAACGCGATTGCGCCGACGGTGTTCCGTTCGCCGTTGACCGCGTGGATGTTCGAGGACAACGAGAACGCGAACAAGGTGCGCGCGGGCTTCCTCGCCCGCGTGCCGATCGGACGACTCGGAGAGCCGGAGGATTTGGCGGGACCGCTGTTGTTCTTGTGTTCGCGCGCGTCGAACTTTCATACCGGGCATATCATTTACGCCGACGGCGGCTACACCGCAGGATAGCCCGCGTGGCGCCATCGCCTCGTGTTGCAGTTTTGGGTGGCGGCCTGATGGGCGCCGGCATTGCGCAAGTGTTCGCCGCGGCCGGACACTCGGTCACGGTCTTCGAGCCGCTGGCCGACGTGCGCCGCACGATCCGCGCACGAATCGCGGCGGATTTACGCTTGATTCAGCGCGAAGAGGCGCTGGCGGATGCCGTGCGTATCACCGATGACTTGGCCGAGTCGGTGTCGCGCGCGGACTATGTGACGGAGGCCGTTCCCGAGAAACTCGAACTCAAGCAGTCGATATTTGCGGATTTGGTGCGCTGGGCGCCGCCCACGGCGATCCTCGCGTCGAATACCTCGGTCATTCCAATTCATCGGATCGCAGCCGGGCTCGAAACGGCGGAGCGCATCGTCGGCACACACTGGTGGAATCCGCCCGGCCTCATCCCCCTGGTCGAAGTCATCCAATCGGCACGGACCTCACTTGCGACCGTAACCGCGACCATGGCGTTGCTGACTGCGATCGGCAAGGCTCCGGCCCACGTGACCAAGGACGTACCAGGATTCGTGGCGAACCGCCTGCAGCATG
>CAYRAC010000381.1:0-4658 GCA_964422045.1 uncultured Steroidobacteraceae bacterium | reverse complement strand
GCTCGCGATCGCGACAATCGGTGTGGGATTCTTCGTGCGGCCGTTGGGCGCCATCGTGCTGAGTCATTTCGGCGACCGGGTGGGACGCAAGTCCATGTTGATCGTGACGCTGGTGACCATGGGCGTCGGCACGATGCTGATCGGGTTGTTGCCGACCTATCAAAGCATCGGGGTCGCGGCGCCGATGTTGCTGGTCGCATGCCGCGTGGCGCAAGGCATTGCAGTCGGCGGTGAATGGGGCGGCGCCGTGTTGATGGTCATCGAGCATTCGCCGCCGAATCGCCGCGGCTTCTATGGAAGCATCGTGCAAATCGGCTTCCCGCTGGGAATGGCCATCGGCACCGCCTCGTTCTTCGCGCTGGCGCGGCTCGATGAGGCCGAGTTCATGAGTTGGGGTTGGCGGCTGCCGTTCCTGGCAAGTGCGCTGCTGGTCGCGGTCGGGACTTTCATTCGACTGCGCATCGACGAGACCCCGGACTTCAAACGCAATGTCCGCGAGGGGCATATTGCCCGCTTCCCCGTTCTCGACACTCTGCGCCGACACCCGAAAGACCTGCTCATCGGGTTGGGCGCGCGGATCACGGAAGTTTCCTGGATCTACGTGATCACGATTTTCGGCCTTAGCTATGCGGTGACGAACATCGGTCTGCCGCGCGGGCTCGTGCTCGGAGCGATTGCCGCGGGAGCCGCCGTCGAGCTGATCACGATCCCCGTATGCGGCGCGCTTGCGGATCGGTTCGGACGCCGTCCGATCTATATGCTCGGGTGTCTGGCCGCAATCGCCTTGTCATTTCCGATTTTCTGGGCGATCCAAACGCGCGACCCGTTGACGGTGGTGCTCGGTTTCGTGATCGGCATGTCAGTGGGTCACGGCATCATGTATGGCGTGCAGGCCAGTTTCTTGAGCGAAATGTTTCCCGCCAATCTGCGCTACAGCGGTGCGTCCTTGGGCTACCAACTGGCTGCACCGATCGGCGGCGGACTGATACCCGTGATCGCCGCAGCAATCGTCGGGCGCAATCACGGCGCCACCTGGCCGGTCTCGACGCTCATGATCGCCCTGGCCCTGGTTACCATGCTGGCCGTCGTGTATGCGAAAGAAACCGCCCCGGCGCTCGCAACAACCCGGGGGACTCACGTGCGCGGGTGAATTCGGCTTCCGTCCGGACGGGTTGAGCTCAGAATTTCGCGTTCCGCTGGCGGCAGAAGCCGTCCGTCCAGCGAGAGCTGGCCTGCGTGAAAAATCTGCTCTCCGCCCCCCGGCAACGGTGTGCCGCCGTGAGCCCAGGCACCGCCCGGATTCTGCGGGGCCGCGATGCCCTGCAGGACAATCGAGCGCGCGGGGACGGCTTGCTCTTCGATCGTGTCCATTTTGTTCCATCCGGGCAAAACCGCGCTCGCGCTGCGAGCGGATGTCCTGGCCAAGTACGCCCCCTGATCGTAGGCTGTCAGCCGGCGCCCGGTCTGCGGGTCACGAACATGCTCTGTCTGGCCTTTTTCGGCGATGCTATCCGATCCGCGAAGCCACCTTTCGGTGCTCCCGGTGACACGCAAGGCGGGCCGGCCGAGAAAATTCCGGATTTGTTTCTCGAGCGTTTGCAGGAATAACAGCAGTTGGCTCGACGCATCGGGGGAGCGCGCACTCGCGAGCCGAGTGAGAATTCCGTCGGGATCCTGCAGCAGCGTTTGCAGCCGCTCGATCGAGGCGGAGAACTCAGAGCGTTCAATCGGTTGAGTCGGTCCGGGCCTCGAACTGCGGGTCCGCGCCAGCGTCCCTGAGTCGATCCAATTGCGCCCCAGCCGCACGACACAATGCGGTCCCGATACTCGATCGCTCATTGCCGCGGCCTCGGGGGTAAAAGACGCATGTCATGACGACGATACGGACTGACGTCGCCCGCCGCAATACTCGCCGCAAGGCAATAAAACGCTTGCGCGCATGCCTTACCCGGCAAGTAACTCCGCGCCCACTCTACCCTGATGCCGAAGTTGAGGTTATTCTGCGGCGCACTTCACGGAGGCGCCATGCGCAAAGATTTGATCGAGCACAGAAAGTGGCTGTCTCGTACCGCGGTCATCGGCAAGTTTCGCAGTACCGAGCTCAAGGCGCTCGATGCCGCGCTGCTGGCCTACGAAGTCAGCGGGTCTGAAAGCGATCTGAAGCTGATTCGCACCACCTTGGCGGCGTGGAAGCAAAAAGAAGTCAAGTCGGGCCACCCGTGGGAAAAATCCGTGCGCAACAAGGACGGAGCCTTCAAGGAGCTCACCGAGCGGTTGGATGCCGAGCCTGTATCCAATTTCTATACCCAGGACCTGGCCAAGACGCGCCTGGGTGTCCTCTACCTGTTTTCCGGAATGGATGTGGAGTCGGGCATGTTCGAGGTGATTCTGGACGGCGGCTTGAACTTCGCGGGGAATGTCGCCGGTCTCGGCGGCGCCTTGACGGCCAGTGCCGACGGCGCCACGGCGGCCGCGGCGATCGGCACCAACATCGGCATCGCGCAGGCCATCAGTTACGAGGTGCTGAACGCGACGCCCGCGTCAAATACGGCGAACAACTCAAAGCTCTCCGGCATTCTGGGTCCGATCAAGACGCAGCTGGAAACCTACGCCAAACAAATCTGGGCGCACCTGACCTCGATGTTCAAGAAAGACGCCAGCAAATCCTGGATCGACTTCGCCGGCGACTGGTGGTCGCGCATTACCGGGGTGATCAATACGGTGCTCAACCAGATCGGGGTGAGTGCCGCCCCCTTCGTCGGCGCAGCCTTCGATATCGTGCAGGGCTCGGCCAGAACCGTGAAGGCTTGCTATGACCGATATGTGACATATTCTCTCTCCAAGGGCGTCGACATGAACGACGGCCACCCGAGCGTGGTGGTGAAATCCATCGAGCGCACCATGAATCTGGCCATCGGTTCGGGTCTGTACCAGGCGCTGAAGGGCGCGGTGACGACCGGCGTCAACGTCGCCGGCTCCGGGGCCGGCGCCATCCTGTCGATGGTTGTATCCGGCTGCGAGCTCATTGCCAAGGTCGTCTATCGCCTGTGGGAGTCGAGCAAGATGAAGGCCTTCTTCGAGGACTGCAAGGATCGCTATACTAAATTCAAGACGGCCAAGAAAGTTGCGGATGACGACGTGACGCACAGCGGGATCGCCTTCGGGGCGTGGTACCGCGCGGCCGCCTATACGCTTCCGTGTCTGTCCGCGCTCGCCCTGTGCAGCGGCTTGACCGGCGACAAGATGATGTACTTGAGTATGTTCAAGGACCAGAAGGATTTGACGGCGCCCGCGCAAACCATGAATCCGATTTCCCAATCCGAGTTCGATCGTGGGGTCGCCTATGTCGACCACCTGAAGGAAGCCGCGAAGGACTATTTGTCCAGCTCGGGTTACGAGTTTTCATCCACCGACAAAGTGGTCGACGGCATGTTCAAGAGCAAGAATTTTTTCGGGAACAAGTAACGGCGGGCATGGGCGTGTCGAACACGCATCGTGTTTTGACTTCGGCAATTAATGGTTTATCCTAAATGACGCTGAAATTTTCCCCACGCGATACCTAAAAAACACCGATAGGGCTCGAGACTGCTCATGGCCGGCATGGATATAAACGCGCTGGTTCAGCCGATCGGAGAGGGTGCGCCATGCGGCATCGATTTAGAAGATACTCAGCAATTAGCCGCCATCGACGCCTTCCGGGTGTTTGGCCAAGGCACGCCGCTCGCTGTGGACACCGACTGGCGGGCCATCAATGCGGCGGCGCTCGAGGCGCTTGGGGTCAGCCACGATTTCCGCCTGCTCGCCCATGTGTCGGCGGCGCAACTGAGGCTCACCGGCCTGCAGCCCTTCATCGACTCTCTGTGCGTCGCGGCCCGCTGGCTCGAGGATTCCTTCGCCGACGTTTTTCCGCGGATCGACGACGATGCGGTTCTGCGCAAGAACGCGCTGAATTACTTCGCCGACCGCATGGCCATCATCGATGCGCTGCGGCGGGCGCCGCTGGTCAGCCACCGGCAGCTTGGGTCCTACACGCTGCGCCATATGGCGATCGCTGCGGGGCAGCAGACGCCGAGCGAGGAGGAAGCCGCCGCGCCGCCGACCGAAGACTTGATCAACGCCGCCTTCGAAGCCTCGCCGCAGGAAGACCTGGTGCAGCTGGTGGCGTCGATCGACACCGGCCTCGCGGCGCTGAAGGCCATCGAAGCGGCAATGGTGGCCGAGCACGGGGTGCAAGCAGCGCCCGACACCGGACCCTTGGCCGAGGTGCTGACGCGAATGCGCGAGCCCGTGGCCAAACACGTGCGTGCGCCCATGATCGAAACTGCCGCCGAAGCGGTCGACGGCGAAACTGCGGCCGCGGGTGTGCCAGGGCAGATTCGAAGCCGCGAGGACGCCGTGCGCAGCCTCGACGCGGTCGCCGATTTTTTCCGTCGCAGCGAGCCGTCGAGTCCGGTTCCGATGTTCGTGGAGCGCGCCAAACGACTGATTTCAAGAGATTTTCTCGAGGTCCTGGCGGAACTCGCACCGGAGTCTCTGGCGGCGGTGAAGCATGTTGGGGGAATCCGCGAGCCAGAGTAACCTGTAACTGATCGTTAACCTTAATTTGAAGGGGATGTCCTGTGGCCAAACCGAGCAGCCAGAAATTCATCGCGCGAAAT
>CAYRAC010000380.1:0-4659 GCA_964422045.1 uncultured Steroidobacteraceae bacterium | reverse complement strand
ACTATACGATTGTTCAATTACCAGGGAAGACACAGCGAGAACTTGCATGTACCGACACGAAGCGGCGCGAAACGAGGACCGTGTGCTGTTGAGCTCGGCCGAGCTGATCGCGGGACAGGTGGTGGTGAACTGGCACCGGGAACAGTCGCCGGCGCAGTTCTCGCCCTTCTGGCTGCGCGATCACTGTCACGCCAAGCACAGCTTGAACGCCGACACGCTGCAGCGCGAGGTCGATACCTTTGCGATACCGCAGGACATCGCGCCGCAAACGCTTGAAATCAAGGATGGCGGCGCAGCTCTGCATATCCTCTGGAAGCACGACGCCAGCACCAGCATTTTTCCGGCCGAGTTTCTCTGGAACGTCGCACAACGCGACGCAGGGCCGCCGGCGCCGCGCCGCACCTTGTGGGACCGCGATTCCATGGGGAAGAATTTCCCGTGCGTGAGTCACGCCGAAGTGATGGGCTCCGATGCCGGCTTGCTGCGTTGGCTTTCCCTGGTCGAGGAATTTGGCTTCGCCTTGACCACCGGGGCGCCGGTATCGATGGCGGCGACCGAGGCGCTGGTGAAACGCGTGGGCTACGTGCGCGAGACGATATTCGGCGGTATGTGGGAATTCTCCGCCAACCAGGCGTTCAAGGATACTGCCTATACGTCGGTCGCCATCGGCCCGCACACCGACGGCACGTACAGCAACGACTCGCCCGGCTTTCAAATGTTTCATTGCTTGCAATTCGACGGCTCGGGCGGCGACAGTACCTTGGTCGACGGCTTCAAGGTGGCGGAGGCGATTCGCAACAGCGACCGCCAAGCCTTCGAGGTGTTGAGTGAGGTCAAGGTGCCCGCCCATTATCTGGGCGACGGCGTTCACCTACGGGCCGAGCATCCCATCATAGGTCTCGATCAGAACGGCGATCTTGAGCAAATCGCCTACAACAATTACGATCGCGCGCCGTTCCGGCTGCCGCCGGCGCGCATGGCGGCGTTCTACCGCGCGTTGGCATTGTTTCATCGCCTGATCAACGATCCGACATATGAGATCTCGATGCGCCTCACGCCGGGGACGGTGCTATTTTTCGACAACTGGCGCACCTTGCACGGCCGTCATGCGTTCCAGGGACACCGGCACCTGTGCGGCGCCTACCTCAATATGGAAGACTTCCAAAGCAAGCTGCGGGTGTTGCGCTCGCGCGCCGACACGCCTTAGCCCACGCGGAACGAGGCGCGCACCCGGGTTCCTTGGCCGGCCGAGGAGCGGACCTCGAGGCTGCCATGCACGAGTGCCGCACGCTCTCGCATACTCAGAAGCCCGATGTTCCCGGCGTCAATGGCGCGTGCTCGAGCGGCCGCGAGGTCGAAACCCACGCCGTCATCGCTCACCGAGACGGTCAGGTTGTGACCGCTCCTCTGCACGCTCAGCTGCAGATGTCGCGCACCGGAGTACTTGATGGCGTTTGCCAAGGCTTCTTGGACGATGCGAAAGCAGGCGAGCTCCAGGTCGGGTGTGAGGCTGCCTAGATCGGCGTTGATATCGGTGTGGATGTCCTGGCCTTCGGCCAGTACCAAGCGTTCGATGTAGGCGCGCAGCTCCGTGGCCAAACCGCGCTCCCCGATAGCCGGCGATCGCAACGAGATCGTCAGGGCATGAAGGTGATCGATCGCTTCGCGCACCAAAGTTATCCACGTCTCGATATCGTTGGTCGGCAGATCATTGCCCGGTGCTCGCGGCGAGGACTCCATGCTCATTCGCAAACCAACTAGGATTTGCTGCACGTCATCGTGCAGTTCCCGCGCGATGCGGTTGCGCTCTTTCTCTTGCACCACCAGCAATTGTTGAGAGAGCCGACGCAGTCCAAGATTCGCCACCGCCAGCGATGCTTCGGCATCGAGCTGATCGGTCAGATCGCGCGTCAGAACGATGATCGCGCGCACCGCAGGATCGCTCAAGAAATTGCGGGCATTCGCTTGGATTGTCCGCCACGACCCATCTTTGTGACGATAGCGCAGCGTAATGGGCGCAGTCACATCCCCACGAAGAATGCCCGCGAAGGCGGTTGCAGCGCGCGCGCAGTCATCCGGATGAATGATGTCCTGGTAGTGCTTGCCCTTAAGATCCGCCGGATCGTAGCCGCCGAGCGTCTGGATCGCTGCGGAAACGCCCTGAATAACCCCCCCACCCCCCAGAAACTCGACGAATTCGAGACTGTGGTCCATCAAGAGAAGCAGGCGTTGCGCTTGATTGGGCGCTGCCAGTACTGCGCTCACGAGCCGGCCCATGGGTCGGTCCACTCGGACGGGGGATTAGGATTTAACTTGGCGTCCACCATTTCTGCCTTAGCGACCTCCTGCTCCGTCCTGTTTTCCGCCATCAGTCGTAGCCGTGTCGCGACGTATCGGGAGCTCCATAAATGATGCAGACTGATTTTTCCGTCGGCCTCCATCCGATAATGCGCCACGCGCCGCGCGCCGACGGCATCGAGGTACTCGAAACTCCCTTGCGGCCACGCTCGCTTGGCAATGGCGACACCGATCATTTCGGTGATGTAAGTATCGCCGCTGCGCATGACGGCTGCCACTTGGCGGCACGTCTCGAGCACGTCGGGACCCTGCAAGGAATCGCCTTTGCACGCGTTCGTGATCGTCTGGTAGGCCGGGATGGCCGATACCGACGCCGCGCCAGTGGTGGTAATGAAGGCCGTGACTGAATCCATGGTATGAGTCTTAAGTATTGCGTTCGTGACATGCGCGATCGTCGCATTCCAATAGATATCGAACCTTGTGGATGTTGCGATGGCCCGAAGGTCCTGGCGCACCGCCGCGACATCGTTGCGTTGTCCCGCCCGACCGATCGAGTCGAACCAGCCGGCGCCATTCCCCGGATCCATCGCACGCAGTTGCGCCTCGATCGGCTCAGGGTTGCAACCCTCGGCTAGAATACACAGCTGAATATCGAGCCAGACCAAGTCGGGACGATCCGGGGCCTCCGCGACCGCGCTCGCGATCAACGCCAAGCGCTGCGCGGGGTCGACCTTCGGCCCAATGCGCAGTATGGCCGCAGCAGCCAGGGAATCGGCATCGCCCGCCGCGATCAATCGCTGCTCGGTGCGCTGGATTTTTCGATCGAACGCTGCTTGCCGGGCTCCGTCGCTCGCGCAGCCGCTACATAGAAGTGCCGTAAACCCTATTAGCAGCGCCTTGATCATGTGCCACCTTCCTTGGCCTCTTGAGCCCTACCATAGCATTTACGAGTGATTTCGGCTCAAGAGGATAAATCGGCTTATTATTATCTGGCTTGACTGGAACGAGCGTCGAACACGGTCTTCATGACGGGTACTGCCGACATGGCATTTGGCCAGCCGACATAGAACGCCAGGTGCGTAAGCACCTCGGACGCTTGCGCCTGCGTGAGTCCGTTGTCCATCGCTTTATTGAGATGAAACGAGATCTGCGCGCTCTGTCCCGCGGCGATGAGTGCGCTCACGGTGACCAGGCTCCGGTCGCGGGGCGCCAGATCGGGTCGCAACCACAGATCGTGAAACAGGAGCGCCCCCGTGTACTCGACCAGTCCTTGAGAGACCGGCGCCACATCCTGCGTAACCCGCGTGGCCCGCTTTTCTTCGGCCACGGGCTCGATCGGTAGTAGCGGCGGAGAAACTGCCGGCAGCTGGTCTGGCCGCACCCCACGAGCCTGGAAGACCTCCTTCGCCACCATGACGGCAGCCATCGCATTAGGCCAGCCGCAATAGAACGCGAGATGGAAGATGATCTCCGACAACTCTGATGGCTTAACCCCATTCTGCAGTGCGAGCTTGAAGTAATAAGGCATATCGACGCTTTGGTTGCGAGCGATCAGAGCAGCTACCGTCACGATGCTGCGGTCTCGCGCGGAGAGCTCGTGTCGCTTCCATACCTCGCCGAGGAGTTTAGCCTCGGTATAGGCCTCGAGCGCGGGAGAAACACTTTGGACATCTTGCTTCGACGGCATCGGAACTCCGGATACTGTTTTCGGTGGGGAGGATTTGGCGAGCACGGTAGGGATGCCAAGAGCGGCTGGTAAGCACAGCGCGAGTGCGCTTAGGCGCGGTAATAGGGAAGTCGCGTATTTGGGACAGGCGCTCATCAGTGCGCCTGGCCAGAGGCATACTGAGAATCGGTGACTGGCTCCAACCAGTCGACTACCTTGCCCTCGGCCATTTCTTGAATGGCAATATGGGTCACCGCAGTCGCTGCGGATGCCCCGTGCCAGTGCTTGACGCCTGCGGGAATCCAGACCACATCGCCTGCCTTCATGACGTGAACTGGTGATCCCCATTGCTGGACGAGTCCGCTGCCGGCCGTGACGATGAGAATCTGACCGACCGGGTGGGTATGCCACACCGAACGCGCGCCCGGCTCGAACGTGACGATCCCGCCCGTGACCCGACTGCTGTCTCGCGCGCCGAATAGTTGCTCAACTTGCGCGTGACCGGTGAAGTTGCCAGCGGCACCAGGATTTGAAGTACGCGCTTCTTGCGACACAACCTGAATCGAGTCCACCCCCGCACCGATGAGGCCGCTTGCTAGAACCATCGTTATCACTAGAGATCTCATGGGAAGGCCCTTTGTAGTCGAGACGATTCGTCGCCTGCGTTGCCGTTCAATGCGCCGTGAAGCCGCCAT
>CAYRAC010000379.1:3754-4666 GCA_964422045.1 uncultured Steroidobacteraceae bacterium | reverse complement strand
TGGCGCGGTAAACACCGCGCAGTTTGCGATTGCCGATCCGAGTGCCTTTGTCGTCTTCCCGGAGACGGCTGGGCTGGCACCAAGTCCGCGAACGGCAGCGCCAAGATAGTGAATCTTACGACGGCGGGTGCGGTCACTTACTCACTCACTTGCACCGGCCCCGGCTTGAAGGGCAACTCGAGCGTGAACGTCGGGTGGATCTACGTGGCGCCATTAATTTCCCTCAACGGCGCGCAGGGGCCCGTCTCGATCGGTGGGTCAGTCTCGTTGCTGTGGACTTCGAATGTCTCGCCGTGCGTTGCGAGTGGCGGCGTTACCGGGGACGGTTGGGCAGGCCTGAAGTCGGCCTCTTCGGGCCAACAAACCGTCACCGCCTCACAACTCGGGACGATTAACTACTCGATCACCTGCGGCACGAGTCCGCAATCGGCCAGCACCCAGACTTCCGTCACGGTCGTCCCGGTTTCCGTGTCCATCACGGCCGACTCAACACGAGTACGGATTGGCTCGACCATCCAATTGAACTGGGTGGGCGGAGGCTCGGGCGACAATTGCGCTGGAGTCGGCGGCTCTGCCACGGATAACTGGACCCAACAAATCGCCCTGGGTTCGTCGGGATCGGCGTTCATCATAGAAAACACGCCAGGTACCTATGCGTATGGTATCCACTGTACGGGAGGCGGGCAGTCGGCGGACTCGAGCGTCAATGTCGTATTCACCAATGATCCGCCAACACTCACCCTCACCGTCGTATCTCCCACCCAGCAGGTCTACCCTCAATTGCCTGCGCAAAATCCGACGGCCGATTTGTTATGGTCGTCCAACGTCACGCCGTGCATCATGTTCTCGATTGGGCCGCTCGGCAACACGGGCGTCACCATGCAGGGCCAGTATCCGAGCGGTACCGCGACG
>CAYRAC010000379.1:0-3744 GCA_964422045.1 uncultured Steroidobacteraceae bacterium | reverse complement strand
GGATGCCGAAGCGATCGCAGGACAGTACACCTACCAGCTTCAGTGTGGCGCCTACCAAGCCAGCACAACGATTACTTGGACGAACACGACTCCCAAGGTGACACTGACATCGACCAACGGTACGACGTGGGTCGCAAATTATCAGTACCCGCTTTTCTGGACCACCAACACCACGCCATGCACTCAAACGGGCGGCGTCGCCGGCGATGGTTGGGCAGGAAACTACCAGGCGGGACAGGCTTCGGAGACGGTGACAGAGAGCGTACCCGGCAATTACACGTTTACACTCACGTGCGGCGCTGGCATATCCGTGGGTCAAGCCCAGCTGACTGTCACCGTACCGCCCGCGGCTGTCGCAATTAGCGCAAGCCCCAGCAGTGTTCCTGTGGGTCAAGTAACTGCTTTGACATGGAATTCCACTGTCTCGCCCTGCACGTCGGTGGATGCCTCGGGCGGCGTCAATTGGGGCGGCAGCAATATCTCGCCGGCCGGATCAATTCCGGTTATCGAGACCACGGCGGGTACCTTCACGTATTCGATCACTTGCGGTACCGGGAGCCAGGTGGTGCACGCGTCGACGAAAGTGACCGTGCAGGCGCCGCCGCCGACGTCGATCTTAGCCAGCGCGATGAGCGCCGCAATCAACACGCCGGTGACGCTGACGTGGAATTCATCGGGCCCGCAGTGTACGGCGACCGGGGGTAACGGCAGCGATGGCTGGAGCGGCACTAAGAATTCCTCGGGCACGGCAACGGTGACCGCATTGGTGGTCGGGACTCTTACGTACGGCATCAACTGCAATAACGACTACGCACAGACGCAGGTCGCCTATACCGCACCGACCACGAGCGGGACTCCCACGCCGACACCCCAAGTGACACTCACCAGCAGCGCTGCCACGCTAGTTGTCGGTCAAACCGTGACGCTGAGTTGGGACTCCAAAAATACCGAATCGTGCACAGCCTCGGGGGGCGAAGCGAACGACGGCTGGACAGGATCTCTGGCGTTATCGGGGTCGATGCAGATAACCGAGTCGACTGGCGGATCGACGACCTACGCAATCACATGCGCGGGCGCGCCTCCTGCCGCGATCGCAAGAGCGATCGTTGATTTTACCGAGGCTGCCGGTTCCGGATCCGGATCGCCCGGCACCAGCAAGGGCGGCGGCGGAGCGATGAGTGCGCCGTGGCTGCTGCTTCTGTCGCTGCCTGTCGCGGCAGGAGTGCGACGCCGCAGACTGAGCCGTGTCGTAGAACAGAGGTAGTTGCAGATCCGCAAGCAGCGCGCCGTTCACTCGACGTCCTCGGGCAATGGTTTGATTTCGCTCGATTCGCGCGTAAGGCGCCCTGCGAGCAGAACGGCCTGCGTGCGATTCGCGGCGCCCAGTTTGCGCAGGATCACGGTCATATGCGCCTTGACGGTCGCCTCCGTGATCTGAAGATCCTCGCCGATTTGCTTGTTGAGCATTCCGGCGCACAACATGCCAAGCACCCGAAACTGCTGCGGCGTCAGTTGCGCCATGCGATGACCGATCTCCAACGCACCCTGGTCGACGGCAGATTCCCTCTCGAGTATCGCGCCGGCGTGCGATACGGCCTCGCCACACAGCACCGCCCGGATATTTTCACCGATGGTGGCCGCGTCGGCGGATTTGGACACGAAGCTCTGTGCGCCAAAAGCCAATGCTTGGCGTATGGTGCGCGCGTCGTCGGATGCCGAGACCACGATGATGGGAAGCTCCGGGCGTGAGCCGCGCAGATGTGCGAGTGCGTTGAACCCATAGGCGCCGGGAAGGTTGAGGTCCAGAAGCAGCAAATCCGCATGAGGGTGCCGATCGAGCGCGTCGAAAAGGCCGGCGACACTGTCGGCCTCGAATATCTCGCAGTTCGTGCAGGCCGCGGCGACCGCTCCCTTCAGCGCCAGGCGATACAGCGGATGGTCATCGACGATGAGTACTTCGTAGTTCATCGGTCCACTTGCGAGCGGCTCACGCCGCCGAGGCATGTCGCGCCTGCCGTCGGAACGCGCAGAGTAGGGCGCGCAGCGCTGCGGGCCGCAGCGGCTTGTGCAGGAGGGGAAATCCCGCGTTGCGCGCGGCCAGGATCAGCTCGGCGTCGTGATCGGCACTGATGAGTGCGGCGGTGAGTGTCGGCGTTCCCGATTTGCGCAACCGCTGCAGCAATTCGATACCGTCGACGCCGTCGCCCAGATGATAGTCGGCAAGGACGGTGTCGACTTCGGATTGGTCGCACAACGTGGTGGCTTCGGCGCTATTGCCGGCCTTCAGCACGTGAATACCCCACTGCCCAAGCAGCGCCGCCATTCCATCGAGAATCGCGGCGTCGTTGTCGACGCACAGCACGCGCAGGCCCTGCAGGCTGCTCGGGTCCTGCGCGTGCACGTGATGGCCGATGCTGCGCGTGCGTTGGTTACGGTCACGCGTTACTCGTATACCGAACATGGAGCCGTGGCCCGGATTGCTGGCGAATGACAGTGTGTGCTGCATGAGCTTGGCCAGCCGATCGCAAATCGACAAGCCAAGTCCCAGGCCCTTCTCGCCCCATGGCGAGTCATGTTCTAGCCGACTGAACTCTGCGTACATCCTTTGGCGTTGATGCATTCGTATTCCGGGACCGGTGTCATACACGGCAATTTCGAGTTCGCCGCCGCGCCTGCGGCATCCGACCAGCACACCGCCACGCTCCGTGTAGCGCAGCGCATTGGAGAGATAGTTTTGCAAGATCCGCCGCAGCAAGGAGCGATCGCTACGCACGACTTCATCGCTGCCCACGATGCGAAGTTCCAACTTTCGAGCCTGTGCGAGCGGCGCATATTGGCGGCGCAGTTCCTCGAGCAGATCGATGATCGGAAAGCTGATGACATCCGGTTTGAGCACGCCGCTGTCCAGACGCGCGCTGTCGAGCAAATCGGTGAGAAGCTCCTCCGCGGCGCGCATCGAGTCATCGATGCGGCTGGCCAGTTCCTGAACTTCTGGATATGCCCGCGCCTGCGACTCGAGGGCTGATATGAAGAGTCTCGCCGCGTTGAGCGGCTGCAGCAGATCATGACTGGCGGCGGCGAAAAAACGCGTCTTGCTCTTATTTGCGGCTTCGGCCTCCAGTTTGGCAAGGCGCTGCGCTTCGAGCGACGCACTCAGTTCTGAAGTGCGGTGTGCGACGCGCTCCTCCAGCCCTTGCTTGGCCTCGAGCAGAGCTTGTTCGTGGCGCTTGAAATCCGTGATGTCGGTATAAGTCGTGACGAAACCGCCGCCCGCCATCGGTTGACCGTGAATGCTGTACACCTGTCCGTTGCGACGCACTCGTTGAAACGTATAGGCAGTGCCGGCGCGCAGGTGCGCCAGCCGTTTTTCGACTTGAGCCTCGGGATCTCCCGGTCCGAGCTCGCCGCGCGCGGCATTCCATCGCAGCAATTTGACGATCGGGCGCCCGACCGTGACCAGTCCGTCGGGATAGTCAAATAGCTCCAGATATCGCCGGTTCCACGCCACCACGTGCAATTGCGCGTCGACCACGCTGATCCCTTGCGTAACGTTTTCCATCGTCGCCTGCAACAATTGTCGGCTGAAGCGCAACTCTTGTGACGTCTCGTCGAGTAGATCGGCGACTTCGTCGACTTCGAGGCCCTTGCGGTGCAGCGCGTGCGTGAGCACGACGCGCGCCGATGAGGCGCCGATCGACGCAGCCAATGCGCGCTCGACATGTTTCACGAGTCCCCGATCGGCAG
>CAYRAC010000378.1:0-4684 GCA_964422045.1 uncultured Steroidobacteraceae bacterium | reverse complement strand
CGCAGAAGATGGCGGTCAAGGCGACCGAAGTCATCAAGGTCATGATGAACATGGGCGTGATGGCGACGATCAATCAAATGATCGAGCAGGACACCGCGGTGTTGGTGGTCGAGGAAATGGGCCACACGGCGGTGCTGCGCAAAGAAAACATCATCGAGGACGATTTGCAGGGCGAGACCGATTCCTCGCTCGAAGTGCTGCCGCGGCCGCCGGTGGTCACCGTGATGGGCCACGTCGATCATGGCAAGACCTCATTGCTCGATTACATACGCCGCACCAAAGTCGCGGCAGGCGAGGCCGGCGGCATAACGCAGCACATCGGCGCCTATCACGTGGAAACCGCCAAAGGCATGGTGACCTTCCTCGATACACCGGGTCACGCGGCCTTTACCTCCATGCGCGCGCGCGGCGCGCAGGTCACCGACATCGTGATCTTGGTGGTCGGTGCCGACGATGGCGTCATGCCGCAGACCATCGAGGCGATCCAGCACGCGCAGGCGGCCAAGGTGCCGATCGTGGTGGCGCTCAACAAAATGGACAAACCCGAAGCGGATGCGGAAAAGGTCAAACAGGAACTGACCAAGTACGGCGTGATACCGGAGGAATGGGGCGGGCAGAACATATTCGTGCCGGTCTCGGCGCGTACCGGTCAAGGGGTGGATCAGCTGCTCGACAGCGTCCTGCTGCAGGCCGAGGTTCTCGAGTTGAAGGCGCCGACCACCGGGCTGGCGGCCGGCTACGTGATCGAGTCGAGTCTCGAGAAGGGCCGCGGCGCAGTGGCCACGGTGCTGGTGCTGCGCGGCACTCTCAAACTCGGCGATCCGTTGCTGATCGGCCAGGAGTTCGGGCGGGTGCGGGCGCTGTTCGATGAGGCGGGACACCCGGTCGATGCGGCCGGACCTTCGATACCGGTCGTGGTGTTGGGTCTGTCCGGCGCGCCGAATGCCGGCGATGAGTTGCTGGTGGTCGAGAGCGAGCGCAAGGCGCGTGAAGTCGCGATGCATCGTCAGTCCAAATCGCGCGACGTCAAGCTCGCGCAGAAGAGCGCGAACATGCAGGACGTGTTCTCGACCATGGGGGAAAGCAAAGCGAATCTGGTGCAGTTGCTGGTCAAGGCGGATGTGCAGGGCAGCGCCGAGGCGCTGCGCGATGCGCTGAACGCGCTCTCGACCGGCGAAGTGGCCGTCAATATCGTGTCCTCGGGCGTGGGCGGACTTACCGAATCGGACGTGACGCTGGCGGCGGCCTCCAAGGCACGCATCATCGCGTTCAATGTGCGCGGCGACGCCGCGGCGCGCGCCGCAATCAAGGATCACGGCGTCGATGTGCGCTATTACAGCATCATTTACGAAGCCATCGACGACATCAGGGCCGTGCTCACGGGCATGTTGGCACCCGAGGTCAAGGAGCAGATCGTGGGGCTGGCCGCGGTGCGCAGCGTGTTTCGCTCGAGCAAGTTCGGCACGGTGGCAGGCTGCATGGTGATCGACGGCTACGTACGCCGCAATTTTCCGATACGTGTGCTGCGCAACAACGTGGTTATCTTCGAGGGCGCGCTCGAATCCTTGAAACGCTTCAAAGACGACGTCAACGAAGTGCGCGCGGGGACCGAGTGCGGCATCGGCGTGAAGAACTACAACGACGTGCAGGAAGGCGACCAGATCGAGTGCTATTCGCGAGTTGAAGTGGCGCGCACTCTTTGAGGCGCCACGCGCGCGGAAGAAGATATGGCTAAAGACAATCCGCGTGCACGGCGTCTGGGAGAGCAGATCCAGCGCGAGTTGACGGAGTTGCTGCGGCGCGACGTCAAGGACGAACGCATCGGCAATGTCACTATCACGGCGGTGAGCGTCACGGGGGATCTGCGCACGGCGCGGGTTTACTACTTGGTTTTCGGCAAGGACGGCCCGGATCCCAAAGTGCAACGTGGCTTGGAGAGCGCCGCCGGATTCTTGAGGAACGCTCTGTCGCGTTCCCTGATGATTCGCTATACGCCGACGTTGAGTTTCGAACTCGACACCACGATCGAACACGGCGTGCGGCTGACGCAGCTGATCGACTCGGTCAACAAGCCGCAACGCACGGAGGATTCGGCCGAGGACGGCCACGTGATCGATGCGGGCGACTATACCGGTCCCGGCGCCAAGGATTGACCGTGCCGGCCGATGTCCACGGCATTTTATTATTCGACAAGCCGTTGGGCGGAACCTCGGCCGCCGCCGTGGCGCGCGTCAAGTATCTATTCAATGCGCGCAAGGCGGGACATACCGGTTCTCTGGACCCGCTGGCGTCGGGGCTCTTGCCGATCTGCTTGGGCGAGGCGACCAAATTCGGCGCACAGCTGCTCGATGCCGACAAGACCTATCGAGTGACGGTCCGTCTGGGCGAGCGTACCGCGAGCGCGGATCGCGAATCGGCGGTGATCGAGAAGCGCGAGTTGGCGCCGTACACCGCCCGCGAGCTCAGCGACGCACTCGGCATGTTCCCGCGCCACTATGCGCAGGTGCCGCCGATGCATTCGGCGCTCAAGCAGGACGGCAAGCCCTTGTACGAATATGCGCGTGCCGGGATCGAGCGTGAGCGAACCGCGCGCGCCATCCTCATTCACGAGATGCGGCTGCTCGATTGGCAGGCGCCCGACCTGAGCTTCGATGTGCGCTGCTCCAAGGGCACTTATATCCGCGTGCTGGCGGAAGACCTGGCAGCGCAATTGGGGACGATTGCCCATCTGACGGCGCTGCGCCGCCTGGCGGTCGCGCCATTTGGTGCGGAACCGCAATGGTCCCTCGAAGCGCTCGAGCGCTTGAGCCCGGCGCAGCGGCTGGCGGTGCTGCTACCGGTGGATGCGGCGCTCGCGCACTGGCGGCGATTCGATTTGTCGGCGGGCGGCGTCAATGCGTTTCGGCAGGGCCAGACCGTATCGATCCAAAGCGACTTGGCGGCCACCGCGAGCCCGGTGCCGGGCAAGGTGCGAATCTACGCGGTCGGCCTGGGTTTTCTGGGTTTGGGGGAAATTGAGGCGACCGGCCGCTTGATTCCGCTGCGCTTGATAGCCGCGCCCGCGAATCGTGCTTGAGGGCGGGTGCCGCGACGCGTACAATGCGCGCCTTCTTAAAAGGTCTAAGTTATTGATTGAGGTTTGATTTCAATGCCACTCACTCGCGAAGAAAAGACGGGCGTCGTCGGTAAGTTTCAGCGCAGCGCGCAGGACACCGGATCCCCGGAGGTTCAAATTGCCTTATTGTCCGAGCGCATCAACGGCTTGAGCCAGCACTTCACCACGCACAAGGCGGACCATGCCTCGCGACGCGGGCTGCTCAAGATGGTGAATCAGCGCCGCAAGCTGCTCGATTATTTGAAGAGCAGGACTCCGGACAAGTACAGCCAATTGGTCGAACGCTTAGGGTTACGCCGCTAAGGCCACGCTGCAGGCCGCGTGTCCGGGTGCATGCGTCTGCGTCTACACATTTCGATTACGCAACGAGGCTCTACGTGAGCGCTATCAAAAAAAGTTTTAAGTATGGGGATCACACGGTAACTCTCGAGACCGGTGAACTTGCCCGTCAAGCCGACGGCGCGGTGCTCGTCACCATGAGTGATACGGTGGTGCTGGTGACCGCAGTGGGCTTGAAAAAGGCGACCCCGGGCCGGGACTTCTTTCCCCTCACGGTCAACTATCAGGAAAAGACCTACGCGGCCGGACGTATCCCAGGCGGCTTCTTCAAGCGTGAAGGCCGTCCGACGGAAAAAGAGACGCTCACCTCGCGATTGATCGACCGGCCCATTCGGCCACTGTTCCCCGAAGGCTTCATCAACGATGTGCAAGTGGTGGCATCGGTCGTCTCGGTGAATGCGGAAGTCGATCCCGATATCGCCTCGTTGCTCGGCGCGTCGGCGGCACTCGCCATTTCCGGCATGCCGTTCTTGGGCCCGATCGGCGCGGCGCGGGTCGGCTACATCGATGGCAAGTACGTGCTCAATCCCACGGCCACACAGCTTGCCGAATCGAAACTCGATCTGGTGGTGGCCGGCACCCAGGAAGGCGTGCTGATGGTCGAATCCGAGGCCGATGGATTGAATGAAGAAATCATGCTGGGCGCGGTGATGTTCGGTCACGAACAAATGCAGGCGGCGATCAAGGTGATCAACGAACTCGCGGCGGAAGCCGGCAAGCCGAAGTGGACCTGGGTCGCTCCCGAGCAGAACACCGAGTTGAAGAATGCGGTGAGCGCATTCGCCGAGAAGAATCTCGCGGCCGCCTACACGTTGACCGAGAAGCAGCAGCGCTACGCAAAGATCAAAGAGGTCAAAGCAGCGACCGTCGAGGCGCTGACCAAGCCGGACGCTGCCGGCGCCGCGGCGAAATTCACCGCCGAGCAAGTGGGCGGCGAGTTCTTCGATCTCGAATACCGCTTGGTGCGCGAGCGAATCCTCGGTGGAAATCCGCGCATCGACGGCCGCGATACCAAGACGGTGCGCGGCATCAATATTCGCACCGGCGTGCTGGCTCGAACCCACGGTTCGGCGCTGTTCACGCGAGGTGAAACTCAGGCCCTCGTCGTGACGACGTTGGGCACGGGACGCGATGCCCAGATCATCGACGGCCTGACCGGCGAACGCAAAGAGCCATTCATGCTGCATTACAATTTCCCGCCGTTCAGCGTCGGCGAGACCGGCATGATGG
>CAYRAC010000377.1:0-4684 GCA_964422045.1 uncultured Steroidobacteraceae bacterium | reverse complement strand
TCGCGTGCACGCTGGTGATGGAGCCGGGATGGCCGGAATTGACGTTTCGCAAATAGTCGAAGGCTTCTTCCGCCCGCAGTTCCGCGAGCAGGATCCGGTCCGGTTTCATGCGCAGGCATGACTCCAGCAGCTGCTTGGGCGTCACGCGCGCAATACCTTGATCGTCCTTCGAATAGTACAGCCGCACGTGATTAGGGTGACGGTCCAGCACCAACTCGCTCGCATCCTCGATGGTAATGAGCCGCTCGTCGCGGGGGATCTCGCGGATCAGCGCCTTGGTGCAGGTGGTTTTCCCGGAGCCGGTGGGCCCGGACACCAGGATGTTTTTGCGGCTGCGCACCGCAAGGCGCATGAAGGCCTCATAGTCGGCCGACGCCAGCAATCGCAGCAGCTCTTCCTCGGTGGCCTCGAGCTTGTGCGCCGCCCGCTGCGTTCGACAAAAGAGTCCGCGACGCGCCAATTCCTCGATGCTCCACACCTGCTCGGCCGGACGCCGGATCGCGATGGCCACGCAGCCTTGTGTGGTGGCCGGGGGAATGACGATCTGTACCCGCTCGCCGCTCGGCAGCGAGGCCGACAGCAAGGGCGATGTCGCATCGATGCGCTGCTGAGTCGAATTGGCGACCAACTTCGCCAGCCGGCTACACCAATCGAAATCGGCGAACGGCAGCGGCTCGCGATGCCAGCCGTCACGTGTTTCAAGAAAGGCTTCGTTGGGCCGATTGATGCAAAGTTCCATCACGTCGGCATTCCCGAGCAACGGACGAAGTGCACGCAAGGTCAAGCCCAACGCGGACTCTGCCTCGTGTGCGCTAGCGATCGGCAACGGATCGAAGCTCATAAACCGATCTGAAATCCAAGTCGCGCGCCACCAACACCTGAATGCGATCGCCCTGCTGTTTGCGAACCGTGGGCGGGATATTGACGGTGCCCTTGAGTACTTCGGTCATGACGCCCTGGGCGGACGGATTGACGATCACCGTACTGTTGCCGCCGCGCGCAGACTGCACGGCGCCTTCGACCGCGCCATCGATCACCGACACCAGCATGGCCGCGCCGAAGCGTTGCCAGAAGTGGTTGTCGACCGTGCCCGCAAGTCCCGAGCGGCCCAACTCGTCGGTACCGGGCGATGCCAGCGGCACGATTACTCCCGTTGGAGATCGCGCTTCCGTCCAAAGCACGAACACACGGGCCGACCCCTGTTGCACCTGCCCGCGTGTTTCGCCGATCAGCTTGGTGCCGCGCTCGAGCAGCACAACCTGCCCGTCGACACCGAAGGTGTCGGTCGCCATGATGCAGGTGGTCATCCCCGGCAGGGTCGAATCGAGAGCAGTTTCCAGGGTGCAATCGATGAACGCGCCCTTGGCAAGCAACAGCCGTTGCGTGGGCAAAACTTGAGCGTGAACCGCGGCCGTGACACTTGGGCGCAGCAGCGCAGCCAATTCAGCGGGATCTTGCGCAGCGCCCGGCGGCACGCGAACATCGGGTCCCGCCGACGCCGCAGCGGTAATGGTCGGCGCACTTTGCGCCGAATACACGGTGCCCGACAATTGCCGCTCCAACCTCAATTGCGCGGCGGTCTTCGGCGCGGGCACACCGGAAGCCGGCGGCGTTGCGGAAACCTCCAAGGGAATTTCATGCAGCGGTGTCGGGCTCAATAAAGCCGGCGCCGCGGGTTGCGGCGGCGGCAGCGGCGCGTCGATCGGACCTAAGCTCGGCAACGCCGCATCGCCTTGAGCGCGGTTAGCCGATAATGCTTGAGCGCTCTGCCGCTCGCGGCTCTGCCGGGTGATCGCGTGCGCGTAATACCAGGTGAGCATGCCCACGCCGAGCACGCTCATCAGGCCTACCGCCAGGATGCTGCTGATGCGCGACTGGAGCGATCCCGTGCGATTGACTGCGGTCGCACCGCGCTCGCCGCGTACGCTGCCTTCCGCGGAATCGACTTCGTTCATGGCGCGGCTCCTTGAACCTGGCGCTCCACGGTCGGCGCCACGGTTCCCGAATCCAAACGGGTCCCGCCACCGCGAAATCCCTGATTGACGATGCAGCCCTTCAACTTGCCGCGACGTAGGATCAACTGCCTCGCGACCCGATGCACGATCACATCGCCTGCCTCCATGCTGAAATTCAGAAGCGATTCGGCACCGTCTTCGTTACGCACGAAAATCGCGGGTAGATCGGCGTTCGCCGCAAAGCGCAGCCTCGTGTGGACCCCGTCGTCCGAGGCGGCGAGCGGCTTGATGGCTGGCTCGCCGCAGTACCAATAGTCGATGTTCTGTTGGCGCGCGGCCGAGGCGCGCGCGAGCTGCGAATCGAGGCGCTTGGCAGCCGCCTCGGCGGCGGATTCCGACGCCAGCGGCGGGTAGGTGAAGCGCAGCGAATAAATCACACCCGCATCATCGGCCGCGGGTCGCTCCGGCATGGCGCTATAGTCGAAGTGATAGTGCCGCCGGTTGGTCAGAACGGTCAGGTTGGTCGCGAGCTCAGCGGCCTTTGGCTTGAGGAACAAGTGATTGTCCTGACCGACGAAGGACAGTCCTTCCAAATCGCCGGCTCCGAGGCCGGTGAAAATCTCGCCGGCCTCGAACTCGAGATCAATTTGATAGCCGACGTAACCGCGCAGTCGGTAGACCTCATCGCCGTTGTAGGTTGCCACCCTGATTCTGCTATCGACGCTGCCCTTCGCCGGCACGGTTTCCGCAAACGCGGCGACACCGGCGAGGCATGCCGCGATTGAGACGAGCAAGGCCACTGCGCGACACGACGCCCTAGGGTTCATGATGTAGCTCCTTTGCGGCCGGTTGTTCGACCGAAACTTCGGTTTCAGCTCGAAAATCCACGATCTTGAAGCCGAGCGGATTCCAGCGACGAATCTTCGGATCCTTCGAAGGGTCGACATACGCGTACTGGATGGTCGCGATCCAGTGAGTGATCGACTCTTCGGATCCGACGCCTTGGCTCGCGGCCTTGAGGTAGCGCACTTGCGCGAGATCGGTGAGGCCGCTGGATCGCGTAAAAAAGCTCACGGAATTGACTTGCACGCGCACGATACTGCCGTCCTTGTGCAGATTGAGAGGGGATGCCGGATTACTGGCGGCCCACAGCGCGGACCAGGCTTGATTGCGCTGCGCCGAATGGAATGCGCCGCATTCCTCGTAGTCGCTTTCCGCGGTGGCGAAGTTGAAGCGCTCGCACACGCTCAAGTAATGTGTCAGGAAGTAGCGAGTCACCGCCTCTTGCGGGGTCGCAAGGCCCGTATAGACCGGCACGACATCGACGATGCCGGTGCTGTTGTCCACCCTCACCACGAACGGATCGACGCTTTTTAAAGGCGTCAGCACGATGAGCGCGGCGCTGCTGGCGACCGCGCACACCCACCCGGCACCGGCAACCCACCACGCGGCGTGTGCGCTGCGGCGAAATTGCGCGTTGCGGTCCGCGTCCCAAGACGCGGCTTCGCGAAAGTACCCCTGGATGCTCGGGACCGTGATCAACGCGTTCTCCGCGCCGGTGCCGCCGCGGGCGCCGGATGGCTCGAGGTGCCGGCCGCCGCGGGGGCATTGATCGGCTGCAGGTGCGCATCACAGCGCACGCTCGGCGCAGAACATCCCCACAGCAGCGGTATGAAACAAACGATCAGACGCATGACTTCATCCTCCTTGATGCAATTCGACTCAGCGGCCCATATCGCGCCAGCTTCGGGCCAACGCCTCCGTTGTGGCGTCGGTAGTTCCTTGAACTTCGCGGCTCGAATTCACAGCCGCCCCCCGCAATGCGTCATCGTCATTCTTGGCACCGCTCCTGCGAAACGATGCCGCGAGGGCTAATGCAGGAGTTACCAGCCGGGCGGCGCTGCGCAGCCCCCAACCTGCCCCGCGGCTGGTGAGGCCGAATGAATTGATGGCCACGCCCCCGGCCAAGCCCGCGGCGATCGGCATGACCTGCCGCAACACCAGGAACACGAGCACGGCAACCAGCACCATGTGCAACGCATCGACGGTCAGAATCGCCGCACCGCGCGCTGCGGTTTGCGCGGCGTACGATTGCACGACGTGCAGCAGCAGAGCGGCGACCATCACGGTCAGCACGGTTATCAAGGCGTAGTTGGCCAGCTGCATGATCCATGCAACGAATAAGCGCTTCGTGGCATCGAAGAACAGCATGCCGATGAACAGCGGTCCGAGCGCCAACAGCACGGCGAGCGCGATGCTCGACAATGCGATCAGAAACATGGCGTACACGCAAAGTACGCCCATCAGGCACCAAACCACCGCGCCGGCGAGGTAGAAGCCGAAGTCGCCTCGAAAAACACCACCCTTCTCCCACAGATTGCCCGCCACCGTGCCGCCGCTCTCCCAGATGGTATCGATGGTTGCGACCGGATCCGTGCTGCCCACCACCGCGGCGGCGAGCCGCGACGGCGCATCGTAAAAGGTGTCGACGATCACCATGTTGTACATCCAGAGGCGCAGCCCCACTCCCAGCACCAGCACGATCAGGGCGATGCGTTTCAGGCCCGTCACGATCGGTTCGTCGATCTTGCCGGTGAGGTGCAGGTAGCCCCACGCCATCACGTAGACCGTCGCCAGTGTGACGACGGCCGGCTCGAGCGCCGCGGCGAGACGTACGGTGTTGTCGCCGATGTAGGCGGCCAGTTGGCCGTTGAGCCATGCCCAAAATG